>JACAEW010000179.1 GCA_013388675.1 Syntrophaceae bacterium
AGGCACCGGTCCCCGAACCCTTCGCCTAAAAATAAATCCCAGCTTAAACAGGGACAACCCCATTCATTTCCGACGCGACCCGATGGAAGAACCGTTGCCTCAGGATGTCCTGCCCCGGGCGGGATGCCGCCCTGGGCCCGGCCAACTCTCTTCCGGCAGGGGTAGACCCGGGAAGCTCAAAATCTTCCTCAAGCACCCACTCGATTGGGAGAAGACCCAGTAAAAAATACTCCCTAACGTTTGATTTTTTCACACCTTCCCTCCCGCCAGGGGAGGGAAATTTTACTTTTTACGGGATCATCAGAATTGGACGATGAATCAGGAGAGCCATCAGGCTGATGCCTGGGTATGCACCCGGTGCCGGACTCATTGACACACCTCGCCATTTCCGATAATCTCAAATAGAAAACCATTCATTCTGTTTGAAAAGGCCTTCATCGAAGTCCCTTGCATCCTCTCGTTTCTAAAGAAAGGATTGGGTATTTCAAGGGAATTCGTCGATTTGCGAGTGTTGACCATGGCCCGCGTGAAAGTTGCCAAAAATGCCGGTTTCTGTATGGGCGTCCGCCGGGCGGTGGATATGGCCCTGGGCTCAACCCGCAAAAAAACCGGTCCCATCTATACTTACGGTCCTCTAATCCATAACCCGCAGGTCCTGGAAATCCTGGAGGGCAAGGGGGTAAAGCCCTTGCAAGAAAAAGATATCAGCCAGGAGGGGTGCGCCGGAAAAAACGGGGGGACCTTGATCATCCGCGCGCACGGGATCAGCCCCCAGGAACGAAAAAAAATCAAGGAATCGGGGATCAGAATCCTGAACGCCACCTGTCCCCACGTGGGAAATGTTCAGGGGATTATCAACCGCCATGCTAAAAATCATTATTCCATCGTCATCGCCGGGGAGAAGGATCATGCCGAGGTCCAGGGCCTTCTCGGCTATGCGCAGGGGCGGGGGTTCGTCATCCGCGACCTGGAAGAGCTGGCCGGCCTTCCCCCGATGGAAAAAGTCTGTCTCGTCGCCCAAACCACCCAGGACGAAAAACGCTTTCAGGCTCTGGCGGCAGCCCTGCTAAAAAAATATCCCGGGGCGAAGGTCTTCAACACCATCTGCGACTCCACCCACCGGCGGCAGGAAGAGGTGCTGGCCTTAGCCAAGAAAGTGGAGGCCATGGTGGTGGTGGGCGGAAAAGGCAGCGGGAATACCCGGCGCTTGGTCGGAATATCCGAAGCCGCCGGCATTCCCACCTATCATGTGGAAACCGAAAAGGACCTGGATTTGCAATCCTTGTCCCGCTACTCCGTCGTCGGTGTCACCGCCGGGGCTTCCACCCCCAATTGGCTGATTCTCCGCGTGGTGGACCGCCTCCATGACCTGGGCGGCCGGAGGGGGCCTGCTTCCTGGCTGAAAGCCCTGAGCCGCCTGATGGCCATCAGCTATCTTCTGCTGGCCTTCGGGGCGGGCTGTTTGACCTACACCAGCATTCTGCTCCAGGGGTTGCCGTTCAACCTTTCCTCGGTTTTTATCGCCGGTCTGTATGTTTTTTCCATGCACGTGCTGAACCGGATGACCGACAAGGCCTCGGAGAATTTCAACCAGCCGGGGCGAACGGATTTCTACGAGCGGTACGGGCAGTGGATGATTGCCACGGGAATCGCCTCTGCCGGCGTGGCCCTCCTCCTGGCCTGGTTCCAAGGGATTCACCCTTTCCTTTTGCTCCTGGCGATTTCCGCCCTGGGGATGATATATAATCTCCGAATCCTTCCCGGCCGGCCGAGGAGCGCTTTTCATTACGAGAAAATCAAGGATATCCCCGGTTCCAAGACCCTCCTGGTAGCCTTGGCCTGGGGGGTGGTAACCTCGCTCCTTCCCCCCCTGGCCCAGGAAGGACGTTTCCTTTCCGCCACCCCGGTTGCTTTCCTTTATAGCTCGATTCTGGTTTTCGTCCGGTCCACTCTGTACGATTTCAAAGACATCCAGGGGGACCTCATGGTGGGGAAGGAGACCATTCCCATCGTCCTGGGCAAAAGGAAGACGGAAAGTTTGGTCGTCTTCCTCCTGATTTTTTTGGGAGCGGTCCTTACTGCGGCAGGACCCCTGGGATGGACCACTTCTTTGGCTCCTTTCCTCTTGTTTTCGCTCGTTTACGCGGTTTTTTACTATTTTCTCTACCGGAAAAAGGTCACCGGGTGGGGTTTTCTCTTCGAGTGGAACGTGGACGGGAGTTTTGTCTTTGCCGGTCTGCTGGGATTTCTCTGGTCGATTTTATAGATGATGGAGTGGGGTCGCTTTCGGCCCGCGCCGATCCTTTTGGACAGATTCGATTCCCGGTGTTCGATTATGCCGATTCATTCTCTGTACCTCGATTTTTTCCGATTTCTGGACCAGGGATGGGGAAACGATCCATGGCCTTTGTACCAGAGCTATTATTTGCGCCCGCATGAAGAGTTCCTGACGGCCTACTGGAGGAGTTTTAACCATTTCGACATGGATCAAATCGCCGCCAGAGTTCGGCAGATCAAAAAAGCGGATTACGGTCACCTCCGGGCCCTTGTCCAGGACCAGGACCCGGCCGCCCTGGCCGCCGAGGCATTGGACCGATGCCGGGCGATCCTTCCCCGGGATCCCCAGCCCCGGGTCTATCTTTTCGTCGGCTTTTTCAGCGCCGATGGGGTCACCCTGGAGATGGGCGGGTCTCCAGTGATGGCCCTGGGGTTGGAGCGGTTTCGGGATTTTCGCGACCTCCCCTTGGTGGTTTCCCATGAATACGGGCATTTCGCCCTGCGAAGTCTCGTGAAAAGCCTCTCTGCGCAAGGACCGCCGACTCTCTTTCCCAGAATGATCTCCGAAGGGCTTTCGGTCATCTTTTCCCAACTGGTTTATCCCGAAATTCCCCTGCACCGCCATCTGTTTCTTTCCCCGGAGCGCCTGCGGTGGTGTCAAGCAAACCAAGATACGCTCCTGGATTTGGCCGGGGCTGACCTGGTGAGCGAAAAGCTCATTCCCATTCTCTTCGGTCCCGGGGACCCCGATGCTGGAATACCTCCCCGGGTGGGCTATTTTCTGGCCCGGCAGATGCTTGGGCACTGCCTCTCCCACCACGGCGCAGAGCAGTTTGGAGAAGTCTTTCCCGGTTCGGATGGCCTGTTTCAAAAGGTCCTGGAGAGCGGGATTCTGGCCGCTGAAACGGAAAAGGGGTAAGGCTTCCGATGGTCCTCCCCAACCCCCGGTCCCCTTTTTTACACAACTTCGAGAAAGAGCTCAATCCCCAGCAGCTTGCCGTGGTCAAGGCGGAGGGCGGCCCCATCCTGGTCATCGCCGGAGCGGGGAGCGGAAAAACGAGGGTGGTCACCTACCGGGTGGCCTACCTGATCGAGAGAGGGATCAACCCTTCGAGCATTCTCCTGGTCACCTTTACGAACAAGGCGGCGCGGGAGATGCTCCGGCGGGTGGAGCTTCTCATGCCCGGGGTTGCGGGAGTCAGCGGCAGGGTCTGGGGGGGGACCTTTCACCACATCGGCAATCGAATCCTCCGCCGCCACACTCCGCTCATCGGTTTTCAGCCCAACTACACCATCCTCGACCAAGAGGACGCTAAGGGCCTTATGGAAACCTGCCTGGCCGAACTGAAGATCAGCCCCAAAGGCTCCCGTTTCCCCAAGGCGGAAGTATTGGAGAACATAGTGAGCCTTTCGGTCAACACCCAGAGGCCCATCGAAGAAATTGTCTTCGACCGATATCCCTACTTCTCCGACCTGCTTGACGATATCCGCGCCGTGGCCGAACATTACCGGAAGCGGAAAAGGGAGCTCAACTCCCTGGATTTCGATGACCTCCTTTTTTATTGGAAGAAGCTCCTCCGGGAACATCCCGAAGTCCGGGGGCGGTACGGGGAACAGTTCCGGCACATCCTGGTGGACGAGTACCAGGATACCAACCGGATCCAGGCGGACATCATCGACCTCCTGGCGGAGAGACACAAGAATGTCATGGTGGTGGGGGACGATTCCCAGTCCATTTATTCCTTCCGGGGGGCCAACTTTGCCAACATCCTGTCTTTTCCCGAACGCTACCCCGGGGTGAAAATCAACAAATTGGAGATCAACTACCGCTCCACCCCGGAGATTCTTCACCTGGCCAATTCGAGCATCGTCTTCAATCGCCATCAGTTTCCCAAAAAGCTCCAGACCGTCCGCCCCGCGGGATCGGTCCCCTCCCTGGTTCCCCTTCAGGATGTCCTGGACCAGGCTTATTTCGTCGCCCGGAAGATAGAGGAAATCCGGGACGGGGGAACTCCGCTTTCGGAAATCGCCGTCCTTTACCGGGCCCATTATCACTCCATGGAGCTGCAGATGGAACTGACCCGGAGAGGGATCCCCTTCCAGGTCCGCTCCGGATTGCGATTCTTCGAGCAGGCCCATATTAAAGATGTGTGCGCCTTTCTGAAGGTGGTCTGCAATCCTCTGGACGAGCTCGCGTGGAAGCGGATGCTCCAGCTCTATCCCAAAGTGGGAAGGGCGACGGCGGATAAAATCTGGCGGTTCGTATCCTCCGGCGGCCCGGACCCCTGGAGGGCCATTCATTCCCAGGAAGCGGCGCAGAGAATTCCGGCAGGGGCGCGGGAGAGCTGGCGCGTTCTTCAGAAGACCCTTTCCAAGCTGCGTCGGGAGGGGAGGACTTCCGACCCCGCGGGAATGATCGAAGAGGTCATGGGGAGCGGTTACGAGGATTATCTCAAAGCAAAGTATCCCAACTTCGAGAGCCGGGCCGATGACTTGCGTCAGCTGGCGGTTTTTGCCGGACAGTACGCCTCCTGCCAGGATTTCCTCGGCGACCTTGCCCTGCTCACCTCCATCGAGAGCGAGGCTGAGCCGTTCGGGGAAGGGGAGGTAGTACTCACCCTGAGCTCGGTCCACCAAGCGAAGGGACTGGAGTGGTCGGCAGTGTTCATCATCTGGCTGGCCGAGGGGCGCTTTCCCTCCCACCGAAGCCTATCGGACTTGAGCGGGGAAGGGGAGGAAGAGGAGCGGAGGCTTTTCTACGTAGCGGTAACCCGGGCAAGGGATCACCTCTACCTTTGTTATCCCCTGTTCGCCCCCGACCGGGGGGGAAGGGAAATGATCCAGCAAGCCTCCCGGTTTATCTCCGAGCTTCCTGGGGAAGGATATGAGAGGCTGGACTTAATAGGAAATGAGCGATGAGCAATAAAAAAAAGCGAGGGTAAAGGCTCTTTCACGATGAATCATGAATCATTGATTATTGAGAATTGATCCTTATCCATTGATCATTTACCTTTTACTGGCCGATGATCTTCACCCAGATTTTCCGGGTTCGGGGGCCGTCGAACTCGCAGAAATACACCCCCTGCCAAGTTCCCAGGGCCAGCCGTCCGTTTTGGATGAAGAGGGTCTGGGAGGGCCCCAGCAGGGTGGATTGTATATGAGCGGCCGAGTTCCCTTCCGAATGGGTATAAGAACCCGTGAGGGGAACGAGGCGTTTCAGCTCGTTCAGGATATCGGTCTGCACGCTCGGATCGGCGTTTTCGTTGATGGTGACCGCAGCCGTGGTGTGGGGGACGAAGACCACCAGGAGGCCGTCGGCAACTTTGCTCTCCTTAACCAAACGGGAGAGCTGAGGGGTGATGTCCACCAATTCCGAACGGCTTCCGGTGCGGATACTGATTTCCTGAGAATTCATTTCCGCCTCCTTGTTGCGTCTTTTATTAACCCCTGAACCTTACACTCCCATGGGTAAGTCATGCAACTGCCCAACTTAATTCTAGCCTCTGCCTCGCCGCGGCGGCAAGAGCTTCTGCATTCGGCGGGCATTTCCTTCGAGGTCATTCCGAGCGATGTGAACGAGGAGATGGAAGAAGGAGAGACACCGGAGGAACATGTAATCCGCCTGGCCCGGCTGAAAGCGCTGAAGGTTGCCGAAAAGCACCGGAGCCGCTGGGTCCTGGCGGCGGATACGATCGTGGTCATCGATGGAAGGATTCTGGGCAAGCCGAGGGACCGGAGGGAAGCGACCGGGATGCTCGAAAGCTTGAGCGGCCGGGAACATCGAGTGATCACGGGCTATTGCATTCTTCATTTTTCCTCCGGAAAGTGCCGGCAGGGGATCGCCGTCAGCCGGGTGCGTTTTAAGGAGTTGTCAGTCGAGGAGGTCCGCTGGTACCTGGATACCGGAGAGCCTTTTGGCAAAGCGGGGGCCTACGCGATCCAAGGAAAAGCGGCCTTCATGGTCAGAGAAGTCCAAGGATCGTACACCAACGTGGTGGGCCTACCCCTTTGCGAGGTTATCGAGGCGCTGCGGGAAATGGGGGACATAGCCGTTCATTCCCAAACAACTCCGGTCGAAAACCCGGGGTGAATAACAATCGTTTGGAAGGACCCGGGTTTCAACGCTGGCATTCGGAGGCTGGTTGGACCAGGGAATTTATCCGATTTGGCCAAAGGGATATTATTTTGGGTCTTCTCCCAATCGAGTGGGTGCTTGAGGAAGATTTTGAGCTTCCCAGGTTTACCCGTGCCAGAAGAGAGTTGACCGGGCCCAGGGGGGCATCCCGCCCGGGGCAGGACATCCTGAGGCAGCGGTTCTTCCATCGGG
>JACAEW010000010.1 GCA_013388675.1 Syntrophaceae bacterium
CAGCGGCGCAGGCTGCGCAAAGGGGGACCTATGCTCAGAAGTGTCGTCAATATCGGCAACCTGATATTCGCGATCTCGCTGGTCTTTTTCGTCTGGCTGGTCTATTACTTCTACACAGGGGCCGGCGGCGCGCTGGAGCTTGCTACGCGGCTGATCCCCTTCGCCCTGGCGCTCCAAATCCTGATGCAATATAAGCGGGAATACTTGTACAAGCGGCTGCCGCCGGCGGCCAACCATGCCCTCGTCGCGCTCTACCTCGCAATCACCGTCTATGCGTTCGTGTACTTCCTGTTCGAATACGAGAGAGTCGCGATCTACAGCCAGGGGACCTTAACCGAGCAGGATTTTATCGTCGGCCTGCTGGTTTTCCTGTTGGTGATGGAGCTGACCCGGCTCGCTCATACGATCCTGTTCTGGGTCAATGTGGTGATGATTTTCTACACCCTCTTCGGATACCTGAGTCCGCTCGACTTCTTCTGGCACCCGGGGACGGACTTCTACCGCGTGGTCACCTCCTCCACGGTCGAGTTTTCCACCGGCATCTATGGCATGTACGGCCAGCTCGCCCTCACGTTGATTGCCGCCTTCCTGCTGATTGCCGGCGTCGCCGCCGGCTTCAACGCCCAAAACTCGATGATCAATTCCGTACGCCTCCTGGCCCGTTCCCGGCGCGTGATTCCCCAGACCGCGGTGATCGGGTCGAGCGCGATCGGACTGATCAGCGGCAGCGGATCGGCCAGCTCTGCGGTGGTCGGCGCCATCAGCATCCCCTTGATGACTCGCTACGGTTTTCCTCCGAACTTCGCCGCCGCGGTTCAGACCTCGGCGGCCATGGGCGCGCTGATCTGCCCCCCGATGATGGCGGCGGCCGCCTTCCTGATGGCGGAATTCCTTGGCGTGCCCTACTGGGATGTTGTCCTGCGCGGCTTTGGGTTCGCCTTCATCTATTACGTTGGGATCGGCGTGGCGATCTACCTCCTGTCCGTGCGCCTGCTGCCGCGCGACATCATCGAAAAGCCCAAGGTGTCGCTCTACGAGAAGATTTCGACCGGCATCTTCTTCGGCTCCGTAGCCTTGCTAATCTTTCTGATGGCCATCCTCGGGAAAGGCGAACTGCTCGCCGCGGTAAATACCGGGACCTGGATGTTTGCCGTGCTGGTCGCGGTTTTCCTTTATTTCAAGTACGTGCGCAGGGACCTCGCGCTCCAAGGCGAGACCCTGTTCAGCAGCATCCGGCGGGCGATCGAAACGCATGCCGAGATGACCTCCTACCTTACGTTGCTGCTCGCCACGCTGGGCATCATGATCGGACTTTTCACGATCACCGGCTTCATCAACCGCATGGGAGCGGCGCTGCTCGACGTCGGCGGCTGGAATATCTTCGCCATGATCCTGATGTCCTATTTTTTCGGTTGGCTTCTCGGCGCCGGCCTGCCGCCGACCGCAACCTACCTCATCGGTGCGGTGATCATCGTGCCGCCGATGGCCAAACTCGGGATTGATCCGTGGGTCGCCCACTTCTTTGTGTTCTTTCTATCGGTCTGGGGCGAGCTCTCGCCGCCCACATCACTCTCGGCCGCGGTCTGCGCGCGCATCGCCAACGCGTCGTTCATGCGGACCATGTGGGAGGCGCTGAAAATCTGCTTGCCGATCACGCTCATGACGTTTGTCCCCTTCACCCGCTCGGAGCTGGTAACAACGCCAGGCTGGGCGCAGATGGGTGACTGTCTGCTGGTGGCTGTCGGCTGCTCCGGGCTCGCTTTCGCGATGTTCGGACGATGTATCCAGAATTGGAAAGGCAATGCCCTCGTGTGCATTCTCATTGCCCTGTTCTCCCTCGTGACTTTGTTCCATCCCAACGACAGCCTGGTATGGTGGACCGGAGCGATCACCCTCGTTGCTCTGATCTGGGCCATCCGGCGCCACAGCCTGATAGCCCCGCAGAAGCTGATCCCCCCACCCGAAACCAAAGAGGGCGCCCCGGCGCGGCCGGAGGACCTTGAAAGCGTGATCAGCGAGGCGAAACGGGACATCGGCTGAAGAATGGTGGAGAACCCATTTATGCGCGTAAGGCGTGAGTCTTAATAGGAAAGTGGTGAGTAGTGAGTAGTAAGCGGCGATTCGTGAAGGGGAAAGGGTGGGCGGTCAGTTGTCCATCGTGAGAAGAAAATTCTGAATTCCGGTTCCGTTACCCTTCACAACTCCCCCCTCACTTTTCACGGCCTTCAATCTCCCGGTACCACGACGACCTTCATCTTTTTCCCGTCTTCGGGAAGGCCGTAACGTCCCGCAGCCCCTCCCCGGTCGGTGGGGAGGATGATCTCCACTTGGTTGAGCTGGCCGCAGGAAGAGCAGGTAAAGCGCAACTTCCGGGTGGCATCGGTGAATTCAATCTCCGCCGGTTGGCCGCAGGCCGGGTTGGTGCAGTTCACCTTTTCTTTGAAACGGGCCATCCTATTCCTCGTCCTCGTTTTTTTTCCGCAAGGCCTTTATAAAGGCCGCTCCCACGATCCACAAGGCTACTGCGGCAATTCCCCAGATGACGGGATTGCGGACAAAGCTCTCTTTCAAATATTGCAGGAGAGATTGGAAGACCTCCATGGGTAAATATTTTCCCTTAATCCCGTCGGATTGCCAAGATAAATCTAAGGGGACCGATTCTTATTGGCAGACCCGCCCGGGTCGGATAAAATGTAATAGGCTTCCGATTGGTGCTTGCTTCCGTTCGAGCCAGTCTATCCGCATGACCCCAAAAACAAAGAAAGGGAAACCTCCATGGAAATGAAGTTTAAGCCGGAAGAGCTGAATTTTCACCGGGAAGAATACCAAAAGATCACCGCGGCCATGCGTTCCAAGGACTATGCTCCCTTGATGAAGAAGGAGGTCACGGGACGGGTGAACCTCCGGCACCGTCGCCCCAATCCATATACCCGGGATGGGAAAGCCCTGGTTTCCTTTGTCTTGGCTGGCAAGGAGCTTAAAGCCGATATTCGCAAAGCGATCGACCTCTTGGGGGGCCTGGGCAAAGCGATCAAGTCGCGGGACCGCGTTCTCTTGAAGCCCAATTTCAACAGCGACGATCCCCCTCCCGGGTCGACGGCATTGGATTTCCTCGCCGCGGTGATCGAAATCCTGCGCGAGCATGGTTGCACCCGCATCTCGGTGGGGGATAGCTCGGGGCGGCCCTGGGTTCCCACGGCCAACGTCTTCAAGAAATCGGGCCTTTCCGCCTGGATGAGCGAATTGAAAATTCCCCTCCTGGATTTCGATCAAACCCAATTCGTCGATGTGCCCATCGGGGGGGAATACCTGGAGGTCATCGCCTACCCGAAGGACCTGGAGGAGTTTGACAAAGTCATCTACCTCCCCACCATGAAGACCCACTACCTGGCCGGTTTTTCGATGAGCCTGAAGCTGACCGTCGGTCTCACCCATCTCGCCGATCGGTCCCTCCTTCATGCGGACAATAACCAGTTCGTCTCCCAGCGGGCTGCGGAGATGAGCATTCCCATAAAACCCGACCTGATCCTCATGGATGGAAGAATTTCCTTTGTCAGCGGCGGTCCGGCTGTGGGCCTGGTCGTCCACCCCGGAGTGATCCTCGCTTCCGGCGATCCGGTGGCCATAGATGTCCAGGGCGTCCGTCTGCTGCAGAATTATGCCGCCGTGAACCACCTCGGAATGGACGCCTGGTTCCTCCCTCAGATTAAAACAGCGGTGAAGCATGGTTTGGGGATCGCAAACGATGACCAAATGGCTTGGGTCCGATGAATGGAGGGGAAAGGAAAGAAATCCCGGGTGCTCCGGGTTAAGGGTTGCCGTAAGTTCTTTTGGGGGGCTTCTTTTTGGGAGGATGCTTTCGGTGCAGCCATTTCTCGAGCTGATCGCGGTAGATCAGGGTTAGGACCAACGCCACCAGCCCCAGACCCAAAACAACGAAGAAAAAGCGGTACTCTTCGGACCGGACCGCCTGGCCCTGCAGCGACAGGAGGAGAGTCCCCGGAATCCTTCCCACCGTGGAGATGACCAAAAAAGTCATGATATGCATGGGGCTTAAGCCCAGAAGGTAGCAGAAATAATCCTTGGGCATGCCGGGAATGAGAAAGAAGATAAAGGAAAAAAAAGCCCCTTTGTGCTCCATGAGGTAATCGAATTTATCCATGATCTCTTGGCCCACGAATCGGCGGACAAAAGGAAGGCCGAATCGGCGGGAGATAAGAAAGGCAACCCACGATCCGGCAGTAAGCCCGATGGTGGAGTAAAGAAAACCTTCCCCCACCCCGAAAAGGTATCCCCCGACGAAGCCCGTCAGCTCTCCGGGAATGGGCGCTACCAGGACCTGCAGAAACTGCACTCCGATGAACACCAGCGGCGAATAAGCCCCATAAGAGGCCACAAAAGCAAGGACCTTTTCTTTGTGGGAAAAAAATCGGATGGCAGCCCGGACGGCGTGATAGGTTTCCCGGTAATAGTACAGGAGAAGACAGAGGCCAAGGATCAAAACGGCATATCCGAGGGCCGACTTCCAGGTGAACTTATAATTTGCCATAGAGCCCGATGATGACTTATATCTTCCATGTTTAGCAGGAAATTCGCACGGAATCAAGGAGTCCGGTCAGCCCCAAACCTTTTGGGGTTCCCCCCGGCGAAAACCCAGGTCGAAAACGGGAATTTTTGGCTTTCGCCGGAAATTTGCCTTGCGGCAACCCCATCATGGATGATTGCCCTCTTTTTTCGGCAGAAAGGGCCAGAAAGATGGGGCCGGGCGCCTTCGGCTCGATCTTTTCATCCGCCCTTCGATTTGGATGCTTCGATAATTACGTACGTGGCCATCCCCTTGGCTATGAGTTTTCCATCCTGGCTTTTTACCTCCATGTCGGCGACGACCAGCCGTTTTCCGGCATGGGCGACCCGGCCTTCCCCGATCATTTCCCCGCCGGTCACGGCGGCAAAAAAATTGATTTTGAACTCCGCCGTGGTCACTCTCTCCCCGGGTTGAATGATGGTCATCAGCGCAAAGGCCACTGCCGTGTCGGCCAGGGTGGCGATGGCTCCTCCGTGGACCACTCCATAGGCCTGGGTCAGTTCCTTGCGAAAGGGCATGTGGAATCGGGCAAACCCCATATCGATCTGTTCCAGGCGAATCTGCAGAAGCTGGTAATAAGGCGCGGCCTCCGCGGCCCGGCGGAGCGCTCTTTCGTAGCTTTCTTTGATGGGCATAGAGACTCCAGCTTTCTGTAGGGGCGGGTTTCAAACCCGTCCCTACGCCAATTGTTTCAGCCAGTCCAACGCTTTCTCCATGGCTTTTTCTTCGACCCGCAGGCGGTGCCCCGCTCCCTCGATAACTACGAGTTCCGCCTTTCCTTTCACTTTTTCGTAGAGCCGGTGAGCATGACGGATCCCGACTACGTCATCGCGGGTCCCGTGAATCAGGAGCAAGGGCCGAGGGGGGATCCGATCAATCCAGTCAATGGGCTTGACCGTTTTAAAGCTCTTCTTCCATCCTTCCATGGATTGAGGAAAGCCCGCGCTCTTGACGATTCCCACCTCCCGGGCATGGGTTAGGAAATCCTCCAGACCTTTGGCCGTCGACAAATCCCGAAAATCGGCCGGGGAGGCGCAAGAAATTACGGCAGACACTTCCCTGTGTCGGGCCGCCACATAGATGGATACGGCTGCCCCGCCGCTAAAGCCCATGAGAAAAATGCGTTCTCGGTTCACTTCGGGACGAAGGTAGAGGGTATTGAGCCCCTTTTCCAAGTCCCGGGCCCAACCGAGAATATCGAAGTCCCCCTCGCTCAGCCCGGCCCCGCGGAAATTGAAGATCAAAACGAGAAACCCCTCCCCGCAGAACCGTTCGGCCAATAAGGGATACCCCCGGTCATCCGCCCCTTTGATTTTCGCCGGGATTCCATGACAGAGGATCAAAGCGGGGAAAGGCCCCCTTGAATGGGTCGGTAGGTATACTTCCCCGCGGATGGTCAGCCCGTCACTTTTCCAGGAAATCGGTTCTTTTTCCATGAGTCCATTTCTCTCTCGGGGCCCTACTGGAGGGAGATTGTTTAACTTGTTTTTAAGCCCCTTAAAACCTGGCTCATGACTTCACCCGCCGAGCCGTGGATGACCAAATCGGCATAGGAATCGTGGTAAGTGGGTTCCCGGTTGATAATTACCAATTTAGCGCCGCTTTCCTTGGCTTCCAGGGGAATGGAGGCCGCGGGTTGGACGACCAGGGATGAGCCGATCACGATGAAAAGGTCGCAGTTCCGCGCCCGGTGAAAAGCCTCCTCGGTCTCCTTCACGGGCATGGATTGGCCGAAGGAAACCGTATCGGGCTTCAGGATACCGCCGCAAGCATCGCAGCGGGGGACCTTTACTCCTCGTAATAGCCAGGCCTGAACCTCCTCCCGGGGGTATTTCTTCCGGCAGGAAAGGCAAGAGACGGAAACGGCGGTCCCATGAAGTTCGATGACCTTTTGCGGGGAGCTTCCCGCCCGCTGGTGGAGGTTATCGATGTTCTGGGTGATGACGCAGTCCAGCCTGCCCATCTTTTCCAGTTCAGCGACGGCATGATGGGCCGCGTTCGGCTGGGCATTCTTCAGGGGCTCATAGAATTCCCGGCTCATGCACCAGTACTTCTCCCGCGACTCCTCGCTGGAGATGAACTTCTGGTAGTAGAAGTCCTCAGGGTTGTATTTCTGCCAGACGCCGCCGGGACTTCGAAAATCGGGAATCCCCGACTCGGTGCTCACCCCGGCGCCGGTGAAAACAATCACCTTTCGGGAGCGGAGGATGAGATCGGTAAGTTTACGAATGAGCTCTTCCATTTTTTCCCCCGTTCAAAGGCAAAAAGCATAGGGCCCACCGGAATCGCGCAAAGAAATGCCCTTCCGGAAAAATCCTCTTTGCCCTGTAACCTTGGCGAATCAAAACCCCAGATTCTCCCCGACCAGGATCACCAGATAATCGGAGAAGAAAGGGGGCCTCCATTCGATGATCGAAGTGATGCGGCAGGCCCTTTGGGGAACCCGGCAGTCAACGCATTTTCCCGCGGCCATGCAGGGAGGGCTGTAATTCAGCCTCTTGCAGTTCATGGGAACGGCGATTTCCTTGATCCTGCGGATGGCGCTCTCCAGGTCGGGGACGATTTTATTGACTCCCGCCACCACGATGGCCTTCCGGGGCCCGAAGGTCATGGCGTTGACCCGGTTTCCGCTCCCGTCGATATTCACGAGCTGCCCCTACAGCGTGATGGCGTTGGAACTGGTGAGAAACACGTCGGAGGTTTGCTGGGCCCGGCGAATCTGAAAGGATTCTTCCACCCGGGAATAGGGGACCTCCCAGTGGTCGAGGACCTTATGACCCCTGGCCCTCAAATCTTCGATGATCTTCAGCCCGCGGATCGTGCCCGACCCTCCTACCGCCACGACCGCGCCCGGGGGGATCTCCTTCAAGGTCATCTCTTTGGCTTGATCCTGGTTCTCCACGTAAAAGGCCGTGAACCCCCTCTTTTTGAGAGCTTCCACCGCCCGCTTCCCTCGGTCTTCCGCATACCAAGTTTTGATCGGATCCATGTCATTTCTCCAAAGAATTTTTCACCACGGAGGCACGGAGTTTACAGCGTTTCAACAGGAAGAGACCAAAGGGCATTCGGAAACTGAAATGATATCTGTCCGCCGGGTTCCTACCCTTTCCTGAGGAAATGAGTGTTTTTACCCAACCGGGCAACGCGCCCAAAGTATCATAAAATCGGGCCTAATGCAACGCCGGCGGTTAGCCGCTCCTGTTTCTCCCGGGAACCTAATAAAAGGAGGCCCCGTTTACGGTGGACTCAAAAACCCGGGTTGTCATTTTGGCCTTTCTCAATTGAAGGAAGCGGCTGAAATCGGGGGGCGAAAAATTTTTTAATTTTTTTTAAAAAAAAACTTGAAAATTGGAATTCGGGGTATTATATTGTGAGTATTAGCACTCAGCATAAACGAGTGCTAATCATTTTTTCAAATGTCCCTTTTTCCGGATAATCCAGAAACCCTTATAAATATCTCCCAAGAAATATTTAAAAATAAAATAAAAACAAATTGTTAGCTAAGAATTGGGTTTACTTCGGCTAGCGCCGGCAACATCAAAGAAGAAAGGAGAAGGAGAGAATGAAGATCAGACCCCTTCAAGACCGCGTGATTGTGAAGAGGATAGAAGAAGAAGAGAAGACCAAAGGCGGGATCATCATCCCCGACACCGCCAAAGAGAAGCCCATGGAGGGTAAGGTCATCGCCGTGGGAAAGGGCAAAGTGTTGGAAGATGGAAAGATTCACCCCCTGGATGTGAAGGCGGGGGACCGGGTCCTTTTCGGAAAATATTCCGGGACCGAGGTTAAGATCGAGGGTGAAGAGCATCTTATCATGAGAGAAGACGACATTTTGGGCGTTATCGAAAAGTAATCCAAGGAATCTAAAGGAGGAATGAAAAGATGGCAGCGAAAGAAATCCGTTATGACCAGAGAGCTCGGGAAGCGATCCTGAAGGGGGTCAATATCCTGGCTGACGCCGTAAAAGTTACCCTGGGCCCCAAGGGTCGGAACGTCATCCTGGAAAAAAGCTTTGGCTCTCCCACCGTCACCAAGGACGGGGTTACCGTGGCCAAAGAAATCGAACTGGAAGATAAGTTTGAGAACATGGGGGCCCAGATGGTCCGCGAAGTGGCCTCGAAAACCTCGGACATCGCCGGCGACGGCACTACCACGGCCACCGTCCTGGCCCAGGCGATCTACCGCGAAGGTTCCAAACTGGTGGCTGCGGGCCACAACCCCATGGA
>JACAEW010000055.1 GCA_013388675.1 Syntrophaceae bacterium
CCCCGCGGGGGGCCCCCCTCCAGGCTTGCTATTCGCCTTGCCGATGGCTGATGGGGGTGGATGGAGGCTTTGCCCAGCAAAGGCGAACCTTCAGCCTGAGCGACGGCGGTCGTAGATTTTCTTGATGGCCAAGGATTTTGAGTCCAGGTTGATCAACCCGTATTTTTTCGCCCAATCCATGGCTTCAAGGAATTCTTCAACCGTGATTCCCCGGGCCAGTTCCGGATATTCATAGGCTTTATACTCCACCCGGTATTGAGCCATAATGTTCACATAGGTATTCTTGGGAAGGTTTTCCGAAACCCATTTTACGAATTGCTCCGTCCCCGCTATGCGATTGGGCATGACCAGATGCCGGATGAGCAGCCCCCGCACGGCAAACCCGTTCTCGTCGCTCTTCAAAACGCCGACCTGGCGATGCATCTCCAGGATGGCTTTGCGGGCCACTTCCGGGTAATCCCGGGCGCCGGAAGAGTACTTTTCGGACAGGGATCCTTCGGAGTATTTCATGTCGGGTTTGTAAATGTCCACAATGCCGTCCAGGATTTTCAGGATCTCTACCCTCTCGTACCCGCTGGTGTTGTAAAATAGGGGGATGTTCAGGCCTTTGCGGCAGGCGATCTGGATCGCCCCGAGGATGTTGGGCATCACGTGGGTGGGGGTTACGATGTTGATGTTGTGGCAGCCGATCCTCTGCAGGTCCAGCATCATGCCGGCGAACTCTTCGTCGCTCACTTCGCGCCCCCGGCCCTCGTGGGCGATGGGCCAGTTCTGGCAGAAGATGCACCGGAGGTTGCAGTGGGAGATGAAGATGGTTCCGGACCCATTCTGCCCGGTGATGGGTTCCTCTTCTCCGAAATGGGGATGGGCGCTATAGATCACCGCCCGGGCAGGAGCCTGGCAGAAGCCCTTTTCCCCCTTGAGTCGGTTGACGCCGCATTTGCGCGGGCAAAGCTCACAGCGCTCGAAGATCGCCCGAGCCTGTTTGACCCGTTGGGTCAGTTTGCCCTCTTTTTCCAGCTTCGTGTAACCGGGCTGCCAATCCTTTCTCTTGATGATTTCGGCGAAGGAAGGGAGCGGAGCGAAAAACAAACAGCTTCCTGCAAGAATCGAATCTCGAAGGAATTGCCGGCGGGTGAATTTCATGCCCCATCACCTCTTTCTGATGGGAAAACCGATAACTGCCCCTGGCTTTGGCGGGATTGAACGGAAATATTTTACCAGGAGCTTGCGAGTAAGTAAACGGGTATTTGCATGTCAGCCTGGCGGTTTTTTTCATTTTACAAGCGAAGCGGATTAAGATAATCTATCTTCGATCCCATGCCCCGGGAACTCATTATTGACCGGACCCTTGCTCCCCCATCTGTTTTTCGGGGCGAGCACTCAATCCGGGGAGGAAGAATGGGCCGGCCGCCCTGTGCAGAAAAGGGCTCGGGTCGGGGTTTAACGGACTCAATCTAAAGGGGGAAAGGAAAGAAGGCATTCATCCTCAAGGATAGGAGACCAATCGATGAAAGCCAGGATGAACCACCGAGAAAGAGTTTTGGCCGTGTTGAACCTGCAGGAACCCGACCGGGTCCCTGTCGATTTTGGCAGCACGATCGCCACAACCATTATCCAGCCGGCCTATGAGAGGCTTCAGAACTATCTCGACATTCGACAGGAAATCGTATTCATGGCCAAACGGTCGAGGACGGTCATTCCCGATGAACGTGTCCTCCAGAGGTTTGATATCGACACGCGTCCGATCTTGCTGGGGGATTTCACCGGGGGAGCTTCCCGAGAGATTGATTCGGAGACCCTGGTCGATGTGTGGGGCGTCACCTGGAAGCGGGCGCCCGACGGGCATTTCATCAACGTGGATGGACCTTTTCAAAAAGTTGACCCAACCCAGGAGGTGCTGGAGCGCTTTGAATGGCCGGACCCCAACACTACCAGTTTATACGTTGGGCTCAAAGAAAAAGTTCGATTCCTCCGCCAAAACGCCGATTATGCGCTCATTCTCAACCTTCCGGTCGGCATCGTCCATCACTGCCAATTCATGCGGGGGTTTGCGGAATGGCTGATGGACCTTTCCCTAAATCCCGAATTCGCTTGCGCCCTGATGGACCGGATCGCCGATGTTTGGATTCGAATCGCCGAGAGGGCCATCGATGAAGCGAAAGGGGATATCGACATGATCGCTTTTGGGGATGACGTAGCCGCCCAGGGGGCCCCCTTTATGAGTCCCCAGACCTACCGGGACCTGATCAAGCCCCGGCACAAGCGGATGATCCAGGCGCTGAAATCCCGCTGCGGGGCGAAGGTCTGGTATCACAGTTGCGGGTCGGTTCGCCCCTTGATCGAAGACCTCATCGATGCGGGCATTGACTGCCTCAATCCCATCCAGGTCAGCGCTCGCAATATGGACCCGCTGCAACTGAAAAAAGAGTTCGGAAACCGCCTTTCTTTTTGGGGAGGGATCGACACCCACCGGGTCCTGCCTTTTGGCACCCCGGAGGAAGTGCGGCGGGAGGTGAGGAGAATGATCGATTCGCTGGGAAAGGGCGGTGGATACACCGTGGCCAGCGTTCATAACATTCAGGCCGAGGTCCCTCCCGAGAACATCGCGGCCATGTTTGACGAGGCGAGAGAATACGGCAGGTACTGGCAGTAGGCCAAAGGCCGAATGCGGGGGCCGGGCCGTGCGATTACGAAACGCCTCTATTGCGCCGC
>JACAEW010000011.1 GCA_013388675.1 Syntrophaceae bacterium
AGGATGTCCGGCCCCGGGCGGGATGCCGCCCTGGGCCCGGCCAACTCTCTTCCGGCAGGGGGTAGACCCGGGAAGCTCAAAATCTTCCTCAAGCACCCACTCGATTGGGAGAAGACCCTGAATTTTTTTCAAGGGACCAAATTGTTAAAAAAATATCAATAAGGTAAATCCCAGGCTCGGCGATCCTCGTCTTGCTTGACCGGCCCATCCCGGAAAGCTATAATTCTCGTACAAAGGTATGGGCTACAATCGATCATCTCCCATCAACGGGTTGGCAGGATGAAAATATCCACTCCGCCAGGCCGGGATAGGGGGGCGCGAACCGCCCCTACGCATGTTGCCCCTGGAGGGGTTCTTTTTCCGCAATGGGTCAGGGGACATGCCTATGCGCTTAGCGCCTCATTATTACAAAAATTTGGCTTTGTTCGAAAAGTACGTGATTCATCGCCCGGGCGTTCAAAGAAAGAAAGCTTGAAATGGGGCAAGAAATCTTTTTTGGTCAACCCCTCTCTGAAATCCCCCTCAACCCCCCCTTTGATAAAGGGGGGACGGGGGGATTTCCTGCAGGACCGGGATCTTAAAGAGAATCCCGGCTGCTGGGCGAGACTCTGGCCATTGACGAAGGATTCCCTAAAATTCATGGATCACGTACTTTTCGAACAAAGCCAAAGATTTTGATGAAAAGGGACTACCCTTGATGAGAGGTCCGTAGGGCCATCCTGCGTTTCGCGGGACATCTTGCCCCTGCAAGCGATGAGGTTGCGGCGGATCCGCTTTTTCCGAGAAAGGCTGCGGAAATGGATTGGGATGATTCACGGGAGGATAAATGGTTAAGGTCGCGCCCTCCATTCTGGCCGCGGATTTTTTGAAACTTGGGGAAGAGATCAAAGCCGTCGAGCAAGCCGGAGCCGATCGGCTGCACATCGACGTGATGGACGGCCGGTTCGTCCCCAATATTACCATGGGAATCCCGGTGGTGAAGAGCCTGCGGAGGGGTACCCGGCTTCCCTTCGAGGTCCACCTCATGATCGAGCAGCCGGAGAACTACCTCGAGGCCTTCAGCCAGGCCGGGGCCGATCTCCTCATCGTCCAGCAGGAAAATTCGGTCCACCTGGACCGGACCCTCCAGGCGATCCGAGATTTACCCAAAAAAGCCGGTGTGGCTTTGAACCCCGCCACCCCGGCAGGGGTGCTCGAAGAGATCATCGAAAAACTGGATTTGATCCTGGTCATGACCGTCAACCCCGGCTTCGGGGGACAGAAGTTCCTGGAATATCCGTTGAAGAAGATCGAGAGCCTGCGCAGAACGTTGGACCGGCGGAACCCCTCCTGCGAGCTGGAAGTGGACGGCGGAATCGACCCGCGAAATGCCCGCCGCGTGGCGAAGGCGGGCGCCGATGTGCTGGTTGCCGGGACCTCGGTTTTCGCCCATGCAGGGGGGCCGGAAGCGGGAGTCCGTTCTTTGCTCCAAGCTGTAAGGGAAAAATAAATTTCCCCAAATCTTCCCTTCCGAAGGGGGAGGATGGATTCGAGGAAACCATGAGTACTCATCCCCTGGCCGGAAAGCCGGCTCCTCCGGAAATCCTGATTAACGTGTCCGATCTGGAGAAGGCCTTTTTCGAAAACCGGCCGGACATGGAAGACCCCAATCAAAGGGTGAGCTTCGGGACCAGCGGCCACCGGGGATCGCCGCTGGAAGGGTCCTTCAACGAGGCCCACATTCTGGCGATCACCCAGGCCATTTGCGACTACCGGTGCAGCAAGGGAATCAGCGGCCCCCTGTTCATGGGCAAAGACACCCACGCGGTCTCCGGCCCGGCGCAGAGGACGGCCCTCGAAGTCCTGGCGGCCAATGGAGTCGAGACCTTCATCCAGGAACAAGATGGATACACTCCCACTCCGGTGATTTCCCACGCCATCCTGGTGCACAACCGGGGGCGGAGGGAAGGAATTGCGGACGGGATCGTCGTAACCCCCTCTCACAATCCCCCTGCCGACGGGGGCTTCAAATACAATCCTCCCAACGGGGGCCCGGCGGATACGGACGTGACCGCTTGGGTCCAGAACCGGGCCAATGACCTTCTGCGATCGGGAAACCGGGGGGTGAAAAGGCTCCCCGATTCAATGGCCGGCAAATCCTCCACGACTCATGAGCGGGATTTCATCCGGCCTTACGTGAAGGACCTTTCCAGCGTCCTGGACATGGAGAGCATTCGCTCCGCCGGGGTCAAAATCGGAACGGACCCCCTGGGAGGGTCCTCGATCGGGTATTGGGGCCCGATTCAAGAGCATTATCGACTCAACCTCACGGTGGTGAACTCCCGTATAGACCCTACCTTCGGCTTCATGACCCTGGACCATGACGGGAAAATCCGGATGGATTGCTCCAGTCCCTATGCCATGGCCGGTCTGGTGGAGCTCAAGGACCAGTTTCAGATCGCCTTCGGGAACGACACCGATTCCGACCGGCATGGGATCGTCACCCGGTCGGCGGGCCTCCTCAATTCCAACCATTATCTCTCGGCGGCCATTTTTTACCTTCTCACGCATCGAACGAACTGGCCTCGGGGTGCGGCGGTGGGCAAAACCATGGTCAGCAGCAGCCTGATCGATCGGGTGGTGGAGACGTTCGGGAGGAAACTCCTCGAGGTCCCGGTGGGATTCAAATGGTATGCCGATGACCTGCTGCGGGGTTCTTTGTGCTTCGGCATGGAGGAGAGCGCCGGGGCAACCTTCCTGCGCTTGGACGGCACGGTTTGGAACACCGATAAGGATGGGATCCTCCTCGGCCTTCTGGCCGCCGAGATGACCGCCCGAAGCGGAAAAGACCCCGGCGAAACCTACCGGGAGGTTGCCTCCCGGCTGGGAGTTCCCCACTACCTTCGCATCGACGCCCCGGCCACTCCCGAGCAGAAAAACCGGCTGAAGGGGTTGTCCCCGGAGGCGGTCCCCGGCCGGGAGCTGGCGGGAGAGCCGATCCTGGCCAAGCTGACCCGGGCCCCGGGCAATGGAGGGGCCCTCGGCGGTCTGAAGGTGGTCGCTGAAAACGGGTGGTTTGCCGCCCGGCCCTCGGGCACGGAGAACATCTACAAACTCTACGCGGAAAGTTTCAAAAGCCAAAGCCACCTGGAGTCGATTGTGGATGAAGCGCAGAAGGTCTTATCCCGGGTTCTAGAAGGATGATCTAGCTCGTTGCTTGTCGCTGGGTCCTCGTTGATCGTTTGAAAACACCTGTGCGGGCAGCAGGGGTGATCATTCACGAGCAACCCGCAACCAGAGAAAGGGGGTCCGTCATTTTTGACCTGGCGATCTTGGGTGGAACGGTCGTGGATGGGACCGGCGCTCCCGGAGTTAAAGCGGATGTGGCAATCCAGGGGGACCGGATCGTCCGGATCGGCAAGGTGAAAGAAGGGGAGGCCGCCCGGGAGCTTTCTGCCGCGGGGGCCGTGGTGGCGCCGGGATTTATCGACACGCACAGCCATTCGGATATCCTGGCCCTGGCCGAACCGGCCCTGCTCCCCAAGCTCATGCAGGGAGTGACCACGGAGCTTCTGGGCCAAGATGGAATTGCCGCCGCCCCCATGAGAAAGGAATATGTGGCTGCTTGGCGGCAGTATCTATCCGGGCTGACGGGAGACCCTTCGATCTCCTGGGACTGGGAATCTATCGCGGAGTATGCGGGGCGGTTGTCCGCGCGGCCAACGGGCCCCAACCTGGCTTTTCTGATCCCCCAGGGAAATGTCCGCATGGTGGTGCTCGGGCTGGAAAATGTGCCCGCCGAACCCTTCCACCTCCACGCCATGGAGGAAGAGGTGCGGAGGGCCATGGATGAAGGGGCGGCCGGAATCTCCCTGGGCATGATCTACATGCCCTGCATCTTTTCGGGGCGGGAGGAACTGATAAGGATTCTCTGCGCCTGCGGACGCCGGGGAGGCTTTTTCGCGGTCCACATTCGCAGTGGCGGCAACCGACTGCTGGAATCCATCGACGAAGTGATTTCCGTGGCCAAAGAGGCGGAGATTCCTCTGCACATCTCCCACTTTAAAGCCGCCGGCAAACGAAACTGGCATAAAATGGAAAACGCTCTGGAAGCCGTTGAACGGGCTTACCGGGATGGATTGGATATCACTTTTGACATTTATCCCTACACCGCGGGAAGCACCATGTTTCTGGCCGTCCTCCCTCCCTGGGCCCTAGAGGGGGGGGTCGGCAAAGCCCTGGAGCGCCTCCGGAATCCTTCTCTGCGGGCCAAGATTCGGGACCAATTCATCAACCCTCCGCCCCCCGACCCGAAAGACCCCCCTTGGGACAACTTTGCCAATCTGGCAGGATGGGAAAATCTGTACATTTCCTCGGTAGAGAGCAAAAAGAACCAGGGTTGGATGGGGCGATCTGTGGCCAACATCGCCAAGGAGGAAGGAAAAGACCCGGCGGAAACGGCCTTCGACATTCTTTTGGAAGAAAACGGCCGGGTGGGATTAATCCTTTTCACCATGGAGGAAGAAAAGATGGTCCTGGGCCTCCGCCATCCCCTGGGAATGATCTGCACCGACGGCCTCCTGGGCGGGAGGCCGCATCCCCGGGTGTACGGCACCTTTCCCCGCGTGCTGGGAAAGTATGTGCGGGAGAGAAAGGACTTGACCCTGGAGGAGGCCGTCCGGAAGATGACCTCGCTGCCGGCGAGGCGCCTGGGCCTGAAGGATCGGGGCGTGCTGGCCGGGGGGAAGGCCGCGGACATCGTCGTTTTCGACCCGGCCACGGTGGCCGACCGGGCCACCTACGAGAATCCGAGACAATACTCAGCAGGGATCCAGCAAGTGATCGTGAATGGGGTTCCATCGGTGGAAGACAGCCAGTATACCGGGAAATTGGGGGGAAGAGTCCTCAAAAGATAAATGCGGGATGCGGATTGCGGATTGAAAAACAACGAATCGCATTCCGAAAAGGGCCGCGCGGACCCTTGGCCCTTAACCCAATACCCCTTACCCGGTGCCCATAACCCATTACCTAATACCCAATTCCCAGGACCAAAGGAAAACCCGATGAAAATAATTGGCGTCGATTCAGCGGTTTATAGCGTCCCCCTGGCGGTTCCCGTCTCCGACTCCACCCATGGGGAGATGGCTTTTTTTGAATTGATCACTGTCCGGATCAAGGATGACCAGGGCTGCGAAGGGTTGGGTTACACTTACACCGTCGGGGCGGGCGGGCTGGCGATCCATTGCCTGATCGACAGGTACCTGAAGCCGGGGCTCCTGGGGAAGGACCCGGGGAGGGTCGAGGAGGTCTGGAGTTGGATGTGGTGGAAGCTGCACTATGCCGGACGGGGAGGACCGGCTTCCTTTGCCATTTCCGCCATCGACATCGCGCTATGGGACATGGCCGGAAAAAGAACGGGGGAACCGCTCTGGCGATTGCTGGGCGGAAACAACCCGCGGGTGAAGGTCTATGCCGGGGGAATCGACCTCTACTTCAGCCTCGATGCCCTGAAAGAGCAAACCAGGAGGTTTCTGGCTCAGGGGTACGGAGCGGTCAAGATGAAAGTGGGCCGTCCCAAGCTGTCCGAGGATGTAGCCCGTGTCGCCGCCGTTCGGGAACTCGTGGGTCCGGATATCCCTCTCATGGTGGACGTCAACATGCGCTGGACCGCGGAGCAGGCGCTCCGGGCCTCTCGGGCCCTGGCCGAATTCGACATCTTCTGGCTGGAGGAGCCGATCATTCCCGACGACTTGGCCGGACACATCCGCATCGCCAAAGAAGGCCCCCTGCCCATCGCCACCGGGGAGAATATGCATACGTTCTATGAGTTTCAGAATTTCATCACCGCGGGAGCGGTTTCCTTTCCCGAGCCCGATGTCTCCAACTGCGGCGGCATTTCCGTCTGGATGAAGGTGGCCCGCCTCGCCGAAGCCCACAACCTGATGGTTACCTCCCACGGGGTTCATGACCTCCACGTCCACACCCTTGCCGCGGTCCCCAACGCGTCGTACCTGGAAGGACATGGGTTCGGCCTGGAAAAATACATCACCCACCCCCTGCGGATCGAAAAAGGAGAAGCCATCGCCCCGGACCGGCCCGGACACGGAGTGGACCTCATCTGGGAAAAGCTGGAGGCACACCGGACAAAATGAAGTGCAGGTCCTTTTCCTTCACTCCGGATAGAGCAGATACCTGGACCGGATTTGGCGGAATTGTTCCAATTTGGGTTGCCAGGCCTGCGCGATGGCGTGAGGGTCCAACCCATCTTTTATGGCCTGGTGAACCGAACGAGACCCGACCAAGGAGAGGGTTTTATCGATCTCGAAATCCTGGGGATAGAGCCGCCACAGGGTGGCGATGATTTCCAACCCCAGGAGGGCCGAGTCCAGAGCTTGGCGGTCGGTCAGGATTACCTGGACCCCATAGCAAGCCTGGCCTTTGAATCGACTTCCGTCCGGGGTGAAGGTTGCCGGGCGGAATTCCACCCCCGGGATATGGCGGCCGCTCAGGCTATCCGCCAATTCCCGGGCCTTGATCCAGGGGGCCCCCAGGAGCTCAAAGGGCCTATCCGTGCCCCTTCCCACACTCACGTTGGCCCCTTCCACTAATGCCACCCCGGGATACAGAGTTGCTTGGGTTAGGGACCGGAGATTCGGCGATGGATTCACCCAGGGGATCCCGGTTTCATCGAACCAGGCGCTCCGCCGGTACCCGGTCATAGAAACCACGCTCAGCCGGACCCCCATTTTATTTTCCTCGTTGAACATGCGGGCCAGCTCGCCAACGGTCATGCCGTGCCGGACGGGCAGGGGGAAGTATCCTGTAAAAGACCTCAAGTCCTCGTCCAGAACCGGCCCCTGCACCCGGGATCCAGTAATTGGATTGGGCCGGTCAAGGACATGGAAGGGAATCCCTTTCCGGGCCGCGGCCTCCATGGCATAGCCCAGGGTGGTAATGTAGGTATAGAATCGAACGCCGGCGTCCTGCACGTCGAAGACCAGGACGTCCAGGCCTTTGAGCATTTTGGGAGTGGGCATAAGAGTGTCCCCGTATAGGCTGTGAACGGGCAATCCGGTAACTGGGTCGCGGGTCGAGGGAACTTTGCTTTCAGCCTTGCCGGAGAGGCCGTGTTCCGGCGCAAGGATCGCCTTAAGCTTCACTTTGGCCGCTTGATGGAGCAAGTCGATGGTTCGCTGTCCATTCAAAGCCCGGCCCGTTTGATTGGTTATGAGCCCGACCTTCTTGCCCATGAGGGGGGCGAACTTCTGGTCTGCCAGAACGTCGATTCCGGTTTTAACTTTTGTTGGGGCATTCGTTTCCAAGCCGTTCGAGGCGGCCGGGAAAGTCTGAGGACATAGGCTGGGGGATACGGCGCGGCCGGCGGCCTGGGCCACAATGGAAAAGACTTGATCCCGCAATGACTCTTGACCTGCCTTGCCGGTGGGGAAAACCCTGTTCGTTAATACGATCAGATAGGTACGAGAAATCGTGTCGATCCAGATCAGGGTCCCGGTATAACCCTTGTGGCCGAAGGAGCCCGGGGGCAAGCATTCGCTCCAATTCGAACCGGCATCGGAATTCACAGGAGAATGGATAGCCCACCCCAGCCCCCGCTGGGGCAATTTGTCGACGGGCGATTGGGGAAGGACCATGGTTTGCACGGTCTGAGGGCTCAGAATCGCCTTGCCCGCCGACAGTCCCTCGCCAAGGATCGCTTGAGCAAAGAGGGCCAGGTCATCGGCGGTGGAAAAGACCCCTGCGTGCCCCCCAAATCCCCCCATCCGGAGAGCCACCGGATCGTGGACCTTCCCCAGGTGATCCTCCATGGCTGGCGCCAGGCGGCCATACAGGGGTGCGGGCGGGAGGAAGAAGGAGTTCTGCATTTCCAGTGGCTGAAAGATATGGTCCCGGCAGTAGGCCGGCAGGGATTTTCCGGAGACCCGCCGGACCAACTCGCCCAGGATGATGAAATTTATATCGCTGTACAGGAACCGGTAGTCTGGGGGATGGAGGGGCTTCTCGGCGACGATCTTTTCGAGAGCGGATTCGTAACCCAACCAATCCTTTTTGAGGGACAGACTGGCCCGAAGGCCCGAATAATGGGTGAGGAGCTGGCGGACCGTGATCCGTTCCTTGTCATAACCCCTGAAGTCCGGCCAGTGTTTGACCACCGGGTCGTCCAGGCTCAAACCTCCGCTTTCCACGAGCTGAAGCAGGGCCGGCGCGGTGGCCACCACTTTGGTGAGGGAGGCGAGGTCGAAGAGGGTGTCCACGGTCATGGCCGCTCTTTGCGGGCCATAGGTGCGATTTCCGAAAGCCTGGCGGAAGACGATTTTTTCCCGTTGGCCAATCAGGACTACGGCCCCCGGGGTTTGCCCCTGGCGAATTGCTTCTTCGACGATCGGTGAAATCGTCGCCAGAGTTTCCGTCCGGATGGTTTGGGTGTATCCTGTAACGGACCCGGGTAGAAGGAAAAAAAGCGAAAACAAGAATAGATGCCGGGTGAAGCGGCCCCTTTTCTTCACCTTCAGGAACTCCGCGGACTTCTTTTCAGCTTATCTTATAACCTATCGGGAACGGTGGCAAGATGGGTGGTCCAGGTGGGAACCTTCTCCATCTTTAAAGCTTCCGAAGAATAGACATTCCCCGGATTCCACAGCATCCACCCCTGAGAACCGAATGCGTCGGCGGCGCTGATTTGCTCCCGGATTTCTTTTCCGTTGAAGACCCGGCGATCGAAGGCATAATCCCGGAAAGACTGCAGCCAGGGACGGAAGCGGAGGGAGGGAAGCTGAGTCCTTTCCTGGGCCTTCTTCAAGGATAGATAGACGATTTCATAGGGGTTGGCTACGGGGTTTCGGTATCCCGGGATTCCGAACTGATACCCCGAGGGGTAAAGCATGGGAGAAAGGTAATCTACGGCAGGCACCAGGGCTTCCAGCTTCTGGCCGATGTTGGTGTCGTTATAGTTCCAACAAACGTAACCGAAAATATCGGCGGCCACAAAAACGTTATACGGGAGAAGACGTTGATAAGCTTCCTGAAGAAACCCCGAGACGGCTTTCACCCGGCTTTCTTCGGTACTGGGGCGTGAAAAACGGGGACTGGAGGAATCGGGGAAGCGGACGTAATCGAATTGAATTTCGTCAAAACCCTGCTCGGCTGCCTCGAGGGCGACCTGGATGTTGTACTCCCAAACTTCCTTCCTGAAGGGGTCCACCCAGGCCAAATTTTCCCGGTCCTTCCAGATTTCCCCCCCTTCCGTCTTCACCGCCCATTCTGGCCGGGCCATGGCCAGGGGAGTGTCTTTGAACACCACGATTCGGGCGATGGTATAAACTCCCCGCTCCTTCAGCGATTTGATCAGCCCCGGCATGTCTCTTAAGGTAGTGATCTTGGTGGCTCCGACTTCGACCGCCAGGGGTACGGAACTCTTATAAGGAATCCAACCCCGATCTCCTTTCACGTCGATGATCAGGGAGTTCAGCTCCGTTTCTTCGATGAGCTTCAGCGCGGGATCCCGCAGGGCCTTTTCTCCAATTCCGTAAAAAGAAAGGTAGAGGCCTTTGGGATTCTGGCGTACCAATCGAATCGTGTAGGGGGTGGCGGCAAAGAAGGCAGGGAGGACCTGCTCGGTCCGCTGATACCCATGAGCCCGAATGCGAACCCTTCCCCCTGCCCTCGTGAGGGGGAAAAGGTTTTGCCCATCCGCCTGCAAAACCTCGTTATTCAGGGTGACTCTGGGGTTTGGAATCGGCCGTCCGGTTTGAAGGTCAACCACCTTCAGGCCCGGATAATTGCCCGCCAACCCTGTCCCGGCGAATAGAAGCCAGACGGATAAAATCTGCAGGATGTTTCTAGCTCTTTTTCCCATTCCCGTTTCCTTTCTTGCCGGTGAGACTCGATCCATGAACGATTCTCTCGAAGGCTTTTCCCCGGTGGGAGTCAGCCATGAGATAACGGGGAATGGCCATGGGATGGTCTTTTTTGCTGAAGGCATACCCCTCGATGGTGAAGGCCGCGGCGTACCCCGCTTCGGCGGCTTTGTTCATTAGCCAAGGATCATGAATTCCAAAAGGCCAAGCCAGCATGCTGATCCTGACACCCAATTCCTTTTCCAGCTTTTCCTTTGATTTTTTGAGCTGCATGTCCACCAGCTTCTCGAATTCCGCCGGGGCCAATCTCTTTCTTTCCTTATTGAAATTGGGGTGCCAGTAGGTATGGGACTGGAAATCGAAGAGGCCGGTGGCCTTCAGTTCCCGAAGCTGAGCCCAGGTCATGGCATAAGAGGCATTGGAAACGGCGGAGGGATAGACGAAGAGGGTCATGGGAATGCGGTATTTTTTGATCAGGGGAAGGGCGATGGCATAAACGGAAATATGAGCATCGTCCGCAGTCATTCCTACCCAACGGCACTCAGGGGGGAACCCTTTTTTGAAGCCAAACTCCACTAGGTCTCTGAGGAACAGGGCCCGGTATCCATTCTCCTGCAGAAATTGAAGGTGAGATTCGAAAACCTGAGTGGTCACGGTCATGCTGTCGGATGGCGAGGGACCGAAGCGGTGATAAGCCAAGATTGGGACACCGGGCTCGGCGGCCGGGGAACGATCCATCAGGGGTTGAACCGGCAACCATTCGATCGCCGAGAGAAAAAAGGCAAAGAGGATTGCTTTCTTGATCATGTCCATCATTCATATCGTCAAGATTATTTATCTTGATTACTCCTTTATGGGAACCCATTCAGAGGTAGGTAGGATTCCCGGATTATTTAAATAGAGTTAATAAAATCGGATGGTTAGCTATATCTTAGGCCCATCGGGCCCGGGTTTTGGCCGCCCTTTATTCGGTGATTTTTTAAAAAATATTTAGGACTTGGTCGAAAAAATACCCTCTCCCTCCCCGGGGAAAGGGTCGGGGTGGTCGTGAAAAGGGGTTTTTTCGAACTTTCAGGGAGTGAAGGGGAGGGGGGGCGAGAAGGCTTTTGAGGCTTTTGGGGCCGACCAGGGTGTCAGGGAAAGAATTTCAAGCCTCGTTGGATCGTAACAGGCCGGCCTATGCCCTGGGCATTCTCGATTCCGGAAGGTTCTTGAGCAGGACTTCTGCCAAATGGTCGTTCACCTGTTGGACGGATCGATGGATGATCAGGATGGTCCGGCAAATTTGGTTCAAATGGACTTCCACAGCCTTTCCCCTTTCCTCGGTTTTCTTACGATATTCCATGGGCCTTCTCTGACCCTCGAGATAATCCCGGATCAGCTCTAGGCATTTTTCCTTTTCTTCTTCAGTCAGGTCTAGTTCAAGCAACACTTCTTCAACGGTCCTGCTTTTCATCACTGCCTCCTTTCGGCGGGTTAAAAAAATCCATCGGTATCGCCGATTCAAAAAAGACGAATGATCCAAATGCTCATCCGGAATATACGGCCGGGATCATCCCCGGGCTTCTTTCTCCATATTCTCCCCGTGGGAGAGCCGGAGCGAGGCTTGGAACCGTTCCTTCTGCCAGCTGAATATCAGGAAAGCCTCCCTTGGAGTCTCGACCCGGGATAATGAAAACGGCCTCCGCAGAGCCTTTTCCCAGGATGCTCTGGCATTCCAGTGCAGATGATTGATGAAAAATACGGACATCAACCATAGAAACAAAAACATGAAGACCCAAAGCCTTCGCATGAAATCCCTTCTCCATCCGCATCAAGAATGGAAAGTCATGCCCATCCTTTCAGCAAGACTCATTCCAAAACGCCAAGGCAAAGGAATGATCAATATTTCCAAAAGGTTGGAGATTTTGGGGGGATGGGGCTGCGGGAAGAAAGGGAAGAATTTTTCTCTTTTTCCCCTGAATATTACTCACCGGGGAAAGGGAACGTTTTTCCATTTTTCAGAGTTGACCGGATCGTTTATAATCAATGGATGCTCGTTTGACGGCTGCTCATAGAAGGGGCGTTTCATTCTTTATTCGGGAAGGGGCTTCATCCCATGGTCCAGAAAAAGAGGCTCGAGGACGTGGCGGTAACCAAGTATCTGCAGACCTGCGACATCCCCGGGGAGAGTTTCCAGGTCGAACCCTTCACCCTGGTGATCTTCGGGGGAACCGGGGACCTGAGCCGGAAGAAGCTCCTTCCAGCGCTCTTTCACATCTATCTTGGGAACGAGCTTCCGGACCACTTTTCCATCCTGAGCGTGGGGGGATCGAACCTGGAAGACGATTCTTACCGAATCCTGGTGGAACGGGCCCTCCGGGGGTCCGACGAGGTCTGCTTCAGCGAGGAGAAATGGGCCGAGTTCCGCAGCCGCCTGTTTTACCTCTCGGGGAATCTGGAGGAAGAAGAGACCTATCGAAGACTCTGCTCCCGGCTGGACCAGGTCCTGGTTCCGACCCGGGAGGGGCATAGGGATGTGATCTATTACCTGGCCATTCCCCCGCAGACGATGCCCATCGTGGTGAACCTGCTGAACCGGCACGGACTTTGCCGGGGTCCGCTCGACACCAAGATCATCGTGGAAAAGCCCTTCGGGAGGGATCTTGCCTCTGCGGTCCGGCTCAACCGGCTTCTCACCTCCGCCTTCGACGAGCGGCAGGTTTACCGCATCGACCATTATTTGGGCAAGGAGACGGTCCAGAATATCATCTTTTTCCGCTTTTCGAACAGCATCTTTGAGCAGCTATGGAACCACCGGTACATCGACAACGTTCAAATCACGGTGGCCGAAGATATGGGCATCGATAACCGGGTCCGTTTCTATGAACAGGCGGGAGTGATCCGGGACATCGTCCAGAACCACATCCTGCAGCTAATCGGTTTGATCGCCATGGAACCGCCGGTGGGGTTCGAGGCGGACTTCATCCGCGATGAAAAGACGAAGGTTTTTCGCTCCCTTCATCCCATGAAGGAAGAGCAGGTGGACCGGTTCACCGTCATCGGTCAGTACGGGCCGGGAAAGGTCCAGGAAAAGGAAGTGCCGGGATATCGACAGGAAAAAGGAGTGTCCCCCGGATCCACCACCCCCACCTTTTTCGCCGGGGCCTTCTACATCGCCAACTGGCGCTGGGCCGGGGTCCCGTTCTATGTTCGGACGGGGAAGCGGTTGGCCAGGCGGATTACGGAAATCGCCATTCAGTTCGACCAGCCCCCCCTCAGGCTTTTCGGCCGGACCTGCGACGTGCTCGAACCCAATGTCCTCCTCCTGACCATTCAACCCGAAGAAAAAATCTCTTTGCGCTTCGGTGTGAAGGTGCCGGGCATGCCCAACCAGATTTACCCCATCGATATGAAATTCAGCTACCGGGAAACTTTTCAATCTCCCCCTCATCCGGCCTATGAACGACTGATTCAGGATTGTCTGAAAGGGGACCTGACCCTCTTCGTCCGACAGGACCAGATCGAAGCCATGTGGGAGGCGGTGGACCCGATTATTTCCTGCTGGGAAAACCAGCCACCCCCAAACTTCCCCAACTACGCCGCCGGTTCCTGGGGGCCCCTCGAAGCGAAAAAATTGCTCGAACAGGAAGGGAGGAGATGGATTACCGGCTGACGGATGGATGGCGGGGGATGATGAGAGGATAGCCGGGACTGCTCGAAAAGGCCCCCCGAGCGCCGGAGGGCCGACTTCTGCAGCCGGCGCGGGCCTCTCTGCGAGTCCTTCGCGCACGGGGGCAAAATCCTTCGGTTTGATTGGAGCCCGGTGTCCTCGCCCTCCGCTCCTTGGAAAAAAATTACCCCCTCTCTTTCACGTACCGGAGAATAGCCTTGAACTGGCTCTCCCCGTCGAGCCCGGCTTCGGCCATGACCTGATCGGCCTGTCCACTTCCCAGATAATGCCCCTTCTGAAAAGGATGGAGGGAGTGTCTTCGCCCCCGCTCGGAAAGGATCCAGCGGTCCAGGGTGGGCAGGGTGAAGCCGGTGATTCCCATGGCCTCCCGGGCGCGGTCCGGGGGAAAGATCTTTTCCTGATCCGCAGGCGGGAGGAGATCGAAGACCTCCGCACTGGCTACATAGTAGGCGTCCACGTCGATCCCTTCCTTCTTCAGCAACGGCAGGGCCTGCTCGACAAAGGCGTAGCCCACTTCGCTCCCCTGCAGGACGATGGTGCCCGCCCGCTGGTTCTCAGCCCGGTGCAGAAGATAGACGCCATCCCCCGCTGCGGTTGCCGGGGCCAGTCCCAGGGCCTGTCGGTCGATGACCTTTTCTGCGGGGCGAGTTACAAAAGGAGCGATGACCGCAGGCCTTTTGGCCAAGGCGGTTGACAGGAGGGTCCACATTTCCTGGGGGTCCCAGGGGGTTAAAGTGATCAGGGTTCCCAGGGGAAAATTTTCCTGAAGGAGTTGAAGGGCCTGGGGGTCGGCGTGGGTGGGGCCGTCCTCCCCGGTCTTCACCCCCGCATGGGCGCACACCAGGATCATGGGCCGGTAAGGGTCTTGAGCGATGGCGTGGCGGGCCTGGTTGCCGATGGCGTGGAGGCGGGAGGCGATGTGGCCGAGAGGTGCGATAAAGGCGCTATAGGACGAGCCGACGCCCACATGGTGTCCAAAGGTGGAGATTCCCGCCAGGATTCCGGACATGGCGTCTTCGCAGATGCCCCCGAGGGAAAGAAGCCTGGCCCCCGGGTTGGTGGCCGCGTTAAAGTAGCCCTCGGGAAATCCCTGGGCGGCGGTGTTCACGCTGGTCGAGCCGAGAAGGTCTGCGGCCGCGGTGAGAATCGCGCCGTTGCTGATCTTATTGTAATAATGCAGAACCCGCCCCAATTCACCGCGCAGGGTCGTGCTCTTTCCGGGTTGAAGGACCAGTTCCGGGGGGATCGTTCCCCCGGATCCCTTGGCCGATTCGAACACGGATTCAATGACCGGGCCGTTCGGGCGCGGTTTGCGGGACCTGCGGTTGAGCCTCAGGCGGGCATCGACCAACCTCTTCGCCAGGGCACCCACCAGGGTACGGTTATTCTCCAGTATGCCGCGGATCAGCAGCAGGGCTTCCCAGAAGCATTCCTCGATGACCGCTTTGTCCTTGCCGCTTTGGCAGCGCTGGCTTCCGCCCTCGCAGCGGGGGAGTTTTCCTTGCATCAAGCCCGCCAGCGGGTTCAATGCCTGGAAGAATCCGTCGGTGCAGAGCCCATGGCCGGCCCCGTGCGAGGCTCTTCCCTCGATTCCGTACTGCCACCCTTTTTTGGTCCGGTAGACGATCGCCGTGGGTTGAGGGTTCCGAATCCGAAGGGCGGCCCGCTGGGCGGCGAAGATTTGGCCGAAATCCAGCCCGTCGGGCACCCAGATGACATTCCAGTCGTGGAGGTAGGCAAACTCAAGGGGGTTCCACTGGACGTAATCTCCCGGATTCTCTCCGTCCCGACAAACCCGGTTGGAGTCGATGGAGGCCTGGTTCCAGTCCACATGAAGGATGAGGTTCTTGAGGGAAGCCGTACCGGCGGCGGCCATGGCTTCGCCGACCCGGCCGGGGGTCATTCCTCCTTCCCCCTCCACGACATGCACACGGGGAGCATCCTTTCCGTAGGTATCCAGGGCTCCGAAGGCTAAGCCGAAGGAAGCGGCCACTCCTACTCCCGACGCCCCGGTGGAGAGGCGCAGAAACGGAGTTGCCGGCGTGGGATGGCCGTCGAGAGGCTTAGACCTGAAGCGGGCAAACAGGGGTGTCTTGGTGACCGGGTTGCGCCGAAAACCCAGCAGGTCCTCCAACCGGAGCTGATAACGATCCTCCTTGGGTAGAAGCTGGGGCGCTCCGATCCGGATCAACTCGTTGCGCAGGGCCCACATGGAATAAAGGCCCAGGGCCTTGTGGCCGGCCGCGTAGGAGACGAGATCGGCATCTTCGCGATCCGGATTGGAAACGTCGTAGTCCATGGCTCCAAAAAGAATGCCTTGCACGAAGCGCCCCGAGGAGATCGATCCCCCGGGGTGGCCGGAAGCCGGGACGTAATTGTAAAGAAGGGCGCAAAGAGAACGGTAAATCAGGTCAAAATCTTCAAAAACCTTTTTCTCCTCTCCGGAAAGCCCTTGGCTTTTCATCTTCTTCGAGATGTCTAGGTAGGTTCCCCTCCTGGGTCCAAACTTGAAGGCCATTCTCCGCTCCTTTTGCTTTTTTTTTCGAGTAATGGAAATATACGATAGGGAAAAGCCCCTGTCAAACCCCAAATCCGTTTGTGGTCCCTTGTTGCTCGTTGCTGGTTGAGGCTGTGAAAGTACCCTAAGCGAGGAACAAGCAACCCGCAACGAGCAACCCGTATCCTTTTTTTCGAAATCCTTGACACCGCGCTCCCTTGCCCCTATAATCCCTTTATTCCAGGGTCTGCCTGGGTCTGCTTAACTGATGGGCAGCCTGGTCACTGATCATCTTTGATGCCGACCGCCCGGCGCTATTTTTCGGACCCTTTTTTTGAATGACAGGAGCACTTGCCATGACCCTCCCCATCGCCGAACGAATGAGCCGTATCGGAACCGAAACCGCTTTTGCCGTTTCCCTGGAAGCCTCACGGATGGCCCAGACGGGGTTGAAAATTTATCCCTTTCACTTGGGCGATATGAACATCATCACTCCCTCCAACGTAATGGATGCGGCCATTGAGGCCATGAAAAAGGGAAAGACCGGCTATTGCCCCACGGCCGGAATCCCGGAACTGCGGGAGGCCGTGGCCAAAGACGTGGGCGAACAGCGGAAGCTGAAGCTCACGGCGGACAACGTGTCCATCCAGCCCGGGGGTAAGCCCACCATCGGGAAATTCATCATGACCGCCATGAACCCCGGCGACAAAGTCCTGTATCCAAACCCGGGCTACCCGATCTACGAATCACAGATTGAATTCCATGGCGGCGTTGGCCTTCCCTATGGATACAAGGAGGCTCGCGACGGTTTCATCCTGGATATGGAGGCCATCCGCCAGGGAATCCGGGGAGGGGCAAAAATCCTGATTTACAACAACTACCAGAATCCCACCGGGGCCTCCTCTCCGCCGGAGGAGATGGAAGAACTGGCCGCCCTGGCCGTGCAAAACGATTTATTCGTCCTTTCCGACGAGGCCTACTTCGAAATCCGTTATAGCGGCAAGCCCATGTCCATCGCCAGCTTCCCCGGCATGGCCGAGCGCACGGTCATCCTCTACACGTTCAGCAAGAAGTTTGCCATGACCGGGTGGCGTCTGGGCGCAGCGGTCGGTCCGGCGAAGTTCATCGAATACATCTCCAAGATCAACGTGAACGACGAGTCCTGCTCCAATCACTTCATCCAGTATGGAGCCCTGGCCGGGCTGCGGGGAAGCAACGAAGGGCCTCTGGGCATCCTTTCGGTCCTCAAAGAAAGAAGGGATATCCTCGTCGACCTGCTGAACGCCATCCCGGGGATTCGGTGCTTCAAGCCGGAAGCCACTTTTTACCTATTTCCCAACGTCACCGGCGCCATGAAGCGCAAGGGGGTCACGGATGTGGAAGAGTTTCGCAAACTGGTTTTGCAGAAAACGGGCGTGAGCTTCTGCACCCGGAAGCACTTCGGCCGGCCCCTGCCGGGAGAGACCGAACAATATATTAGGTTCGCCTATTCGGGGATCGACGCGCCCCTGATCAAGGAGGGGATGGGGAAACTGGCGGATTTTCTGGCATAAATTCGGCGAGAAACTAAGGCTTAGAATTCAAGTAAAAAGAAATTAAACTTCAGCAAGGCCGCAGGGGCCTCCCGCGTTCCGCGGGACATCGTGCCCCTGCAAAGGTCTCCGAAAAGGGGAGAAAGCGCTGTTCATCAATCAAAAGAGGAGGGAATAAGATGCTAAAGAAGTTTTCTTGGTTTTGTTTGATGGTCCTTTCGATTTTCATTCTCACGACCCCTGCAGCCCAGGCGGGGAAGGCCAACGATACGCTGAGCATCCTTCATAATATCGAGCTTTCCTCCGTGGACAACTACTTCAACACGGACCGCCTGGGAGTGGTTCTTTGCCATCATATCTGGGACAGCCTGCTCTACCGCGACTTCAAGACGGGCGAATACAAGCCGAACCTGGCCACCTCCTGGAAATATGCGGACAGCAAGACCCTGGAGTTCGACCTGCGCCAGGGGGTGAAGTTTCACAACGGCGACGAGTTCGACGCCGACGACGTGGTTTACACCCTTAACTGGATTTCCGACCCCAAGAACGGCGTAAAATCCCAGCAAAACGTCAATTGGATCGAAAAGTGCGAGAAACTGGGGAAATACAAGGTCCGTATTAAAACCAAGAAGGATTTTCCTGCGGCTGCGGAGTACATCGCCGGGGTCCTGGCCATTTATCCCCATAAATATTATGCCCAGGTGGGCCCGGAAGGGATGGCCATCAAGCCGGTGGGCACCGGTCCCTACAGAGGAGTCGAGGTGGTGCCGGGAAAAAGCATTACCCTGGCCAAAAACGAGAATTACTTCGCCGCCAGCCCCAAGGGAAAGCCCAGCATCGGCAAGATTCACATCCGCTTCATCAGCGAGGTGAACACCCAGATCGCCGAGCTCATGTCCGGCCGGGCGGACTGGATCTGGCGGGTGCCGATGGACCAGGCGGAGAAGCTGGCCAAAATGCCCAAGATCACCGTGGAGACAGCCGATACGATGCGGGTTTTTTTCCTGCATTTCGACGCGGCCAATAAAAAGGGAAGGAACTCTCCGCTGAATAAGTTGAAGGTGCGCCAGGCCATAAGCCACGCCATCGACAAAGAGACCGTGCGTAAAACCCTGGTCAAGGGAGCCTCCCAAATCATCCATTCCGCCTGCTATCCCACCCAGTTCGGCTGCACCGACGATGTGGTGAAATATGAGTATGACCCGGCGAAGGCCAAGAAGCTCCTGGCGGAAGCGGGATACCCCAACGGCTTTGAGATGGAGTATTACGGCTGGCGGGAAAGGCCCGAGATGGAAGCCATCATGGGATACCTCGGCGCCGTAGGAATCAAAGCCAAGATTCAATGGATGCAATACGCCGCCGTCCGGGATAAGATCCGCGCGGGGGAAGTGGATATGTCCCACAACAACTGGGGTTCCTACTCCATCCATGATGCCTCCGCCTTCACCGGAAACTTTTTTGGGGGCACGGCCGATGACAACGCCCGGGACCCGCAGGTAATCCAATGGCTGCAGATCGCCGACACCTCCATCGACCCCGAAGTTCGGAAGAAAAATTATAAATTGGCTCTGCAGCGCATTGCCGAGCAGGCTTACTGCTTGCCCCTGTGGTCCTCGAACATGAACTATGCCTACACCAAAGAGCTGAACTTCACCGCCCAGCCGGATGAAATTCCCCGATTCTTCAATGCCTCCTGGAAATAGAGGGCCCGAAGGATAGGAAAGGCCCGGTCCCAAGAGACCGGGCCCCTTTCAATCGCCCGCGGGGAAAAAGAATGCTCATCTATACCCTTAAAAGACTCGCGCTCGCCGTGGCGATAACGCTGGTGGTCTCCGCCTTGAGCTTCGGTTTGCTCTATCTCTCGGGCGACCCGGCGGCGGCCATCGGGGGGGAAGCGGCGACGGACGCGGACATCGCGAACATCCGGAAGATTTACGGGTTCGACCGGCCCATTCACATCCAGTACCTGACCTGGATCGGAAAAGCCCTGCAATGGGATTTCGGGATGAGCTACTATTTCCGGGTTCCGGTGAGCGATATCATGCGCGCCCGATTGCCGGCAACCCTCATCCTGGGCTCTTCGGCCATCGTCTTCGCCCTTGTTTTTGCCATCCCTCTGGGGGTGATCGCGGCGATCCGCCCGAACAGCTGGATCGACCGGACCGCCCTTTTCCTTTCGGTCATGGGACAGGCCATGCCCAGCTTCTGGCTGGGCCTCATGCTGATCGTCGTATTCAGCGTCTGGCTTCCACTTCTGCCTCCCTCAGGAACGGAAGGGTGGGAATATTTCGTCATGCCCACCATCGTCCTGGGCTACTTCGCCATGCCGGCCATCATGCGTCTCACCCGGGCGGGGATGATGGAAGTGCTGGCTTCTGACTACATCCGCACGGCCCGGGCCAAGGGGCTTCTTTCCCGGTCGATTCTCTTTAAACACGCCCTGCGCAACGCCATTATTCCTGTCGTAAGCGTATCCGCCGTCCAGTTCGGCTTCATGCTGGGGGGATCCATCGTAATCGAGACGGTCTTTGCCATCCAGGGAATGGGATACCTCGCTTGGGAATCGATCAAACGGTCGGATTTCCCCACGGTTCAGGCGGTAATCCTGGTCTTCGCCGTCATCTACATCGTTCTTACCCTGCTGGCCGACATTGTCAACGGCTGGCTCGACCCCAGGATCCGGGTGACTTGAGATGGAACTCCGCCCGATCCCTCCCGTGGAAGAAATCCTGGGTCCTTCCCCCGGCCGTCTCTTGCGACGCCGCATCTTCGGACATACCGGACTGATGATCGGGGGGATCCTCCTCTCCGCCATAATCCTTTTCGCTCTGCTGGCCCCGGTCCTCTCGCCGCAAGATCCTTACAGCCAGAGTCTCACCACGCGACTGTCAAAACCCTTCTGGCACGCGGGAAGCACCTGGAAGCATCCCCTCGGGTCCGATCATGTAGGCCGGGACTATCTGAGCCGCCTTCTCTACGGCGCGCAGATCTCGCTTCTCATCGGCTTCTGCGTGGCCCTGATCTCCGGGGTGATCGGCACGGCCCTGGGGGTCGTAGCCGGCTACTTCGGGGGGCGGGTGGACATGGTGATCACCTTTATCATCACCCTGCGTCTCAGCATTCCCTTTGTCCTGGTGGCGGTGGCCGTAGTGGGCATCGTGGGCGGGTCGCTGAAAGTGGTCATCATCGTGCTGGGGCTCCTTCTTTGGAACCGGTACGCCGTGGTCATGCGCAGCGCCACCCAGCAGGTCCGCAACCAGGATTACATACCGGCCGCGGAAGCGGTGGGCTGTTCCACGACGCGGATTCTTCTATCCGAGATCATGCCCAACATCGTGAACAACCTGGTGGTGGTGGCCACGCTGGAGATGGCCAACGCCATCCTGCTCGAGGCGGCGCTATCCTTCCTGGGACTGGGCGTTCAGCCACCCACGCCCTCCTGGGGGCTCATGATTTCCGAGGGGAAAGATTTTCTCTTCTTCGAACCCTGGTTGATCAGCATTCCCGGGATCGCCTTGTTTATCCTGGTATTGGCCATAAACCTGGTGGGCGACGGAATTCGAGATGTGACCGCGCCGGAGAATCGGTAACAAGACAGTTTCGAGTTCCGGGTTTCAAGTTTCAAGTTATGAAGAAAAAGGGCTGAGGGAAAAGGCAAGAGAACAAAAGGATATTTCTCCCGGAGGGCGCAGAGAACACAACGCGGCAGAGCCGCAACCAAATGATATGTCTTACCCCGGACAACGCGCCCCCCAGAAATCCCCCCTCCACCCCCTTTTGACAAAGGGGGTTGGGGGAAATTTCAGAAGGGGATTGCCAAGAGAAGATTTGCTTCACAAAAATGAAGGAGTTTGCGGGTTAGCAGTGCCGGGGAAAAATTCGCGGATAAGATGAATATTATTCTCTGGCATTTTCTGTGCGCTCTGCGCGCTCTGAGAGAAACTTTTTTTTATTTTAGGCATTTCGAATTTTGGGCATTTTTCTTATGAGCCATTTGCTCGAAGTTGAAAACCTGCAGGTTGACCTCCCCATCGCCACGGGCGACCTGCACGCCGTGCGGGGAATTGATTTCACGGTCGAAAAAGGGGAGACCCTGGGGCTGGTAGGGGAATCGGGCTGCGGAAAATCCATGACCGCCTTGGCCCTCATGAATCTCCTTCCCAAATCGGCGGTCCGAAAGGCATCCCGCTTGGCTTTCTCGGGAAGGGAACTAATCGGGCTCAAAGAGCGGGATATGGCGGACATTCGCGGGGACCGGATGTCCATGATCTTCCAGGAGCCCATGACCTCCCTGAATCCTTCCTATACAATCGGAAATCAGCTCATGGAGGCCATGCTCCGCCACCGGGGGGTGAGCCGCTCCGAGGCCCGGAGGCGGGCGGTCTTCCTGCTGGAAAAGGTCGGCATTTCCGCGGCCCAAAGCCGGCTGGGGCAGTACCCCCATCAGCTTTCCGGGGGGTTGCGACAGCGGGTGATGATCGCCATGGCCCTCATGTGCGACCCGGAGCTGATCATCGCCGATGAACCGACCACGGCCTTGGACGTGACCATCCAAGCCCAGATCCTTCATCTCCTCCGCGACCTCCAGCGCGAGTTCCGGATGGCCATGATCCTCATCACCCACGACCTGGGAATCGTGGCCCGGGTAACGGACCGGGTGGCGGTCATGTATGCGGGACAAATCGTGGAGGCAGGTTCGGTCAAAGACGTATTCAGCCAACCCCTGCACCCCTACACCCGGGGCCTTCTCGATTGTATTCCCATCCCCGGAAAGACCCGGCGAGGGGAGTTTCTGGGATCGATCCCCGGGTTGGTCCCGACGCCCGTGGGAACGCTGGTTGGCTGCACATTCCGCAATCGCTGCACTTTCGCCTTTCAGGATTGTGCCGACCAGGGACCGGGGATGCGCATGGTCAACGAAACCCATGGCTATCGATGCTTGCTGGGGCCGGAGAAACGGGTCCTTAAACAAAAGACCAATGAGCGAAACCCCTCATCCGGCTAAGCCGCAACCGAAAAGAGAGTCGCAGGCGTGGCCCCGGGTGGCCGCCGGCAAGGTGGGCAACCACGCAGGGTTGCCCCTACGAAAAAACGGAATCGGCATATGACTCCATCTCCCCCACCGGTCCTCGAATTGATCGACGTCCGCCGGACCTTCACGGTGTCCCGGGGTCTTTTCAAGGGCAAGAGGAACCTCCATGCGGTCAACGGGGTTTCTCTCCGGGTTGAGAAGGGAGATGTCCTGGGCTTGGTGGGGGAATCTGGGTGCGGCAAGACCACCCTGGCTAGGATTCTCCTGGGGCTCCTGCCGCCGAGCAGTGGCGAGATCCTGATCGATGGGAAGGCCCTGAAGAAAAAGGAGCGGAGGATCATCGCCCGCAAGATTCAACCCGTCTTCCAAGACCCTTATTCTTCGCTGAATCCGCGCAAGACCGTAGGGTCTATCGTCTCCCTGCCCCTGCGGGTGCACAGGGTAGGGGATTCTTCCACGTGGCGGGGCAAAGTGGAGGAGATGCTGGACCTGGTGGGATTGCCGAAACGGGTCCTTCACAGTTATCCCGGCCAGCTTTCGGGAGGGCAGCGCCAGCGGGTGGCCGTGGCCCGGGCTCTGATCATGCGCCCCGAGGTGGTCATCTGCGACGAGCCTACGTCCTCCCTTGACGTTTCGGTCCAGGCTCAAATCCTGAACCTCCTGATCTCTCTCCGCCGGGACCTGGGACTGACCTACCTTCTGATCAGCCATAATCTGGCGGTGGTAGAGCACCTGGCTACGCGGGTGGCGGTGATGTACCTGGGCCGGATCGTGGAGGAAGCGGAGACAGACCTCATTTTCAAGAAGCCAAGGCACCCCTACACCAAAGCCCTGCTGAAATCGGTGCTTACCCCGGAGCCCGGCCTGGGTGTGCCGGAACTGCATTTGGGAGCGGGCTTTCCGAATCCCCTCGACCCGCCTTCGGGGTGCACGTTCCATCCCCGCTGCGGCGATGCCAGGCCGGAATGCAGCGAAAAGGCCCCACCCGAACGTAAGGATGAAGAAGGTTACGTGACCTGCCATCTCTATTGAGATTTTGGATTGCGGAATTCGGATTGTGGATTCTGGGCAACCGTTTGAGGTCAGCGC
>JACAEW010000056.1 GCA_013388675.1 Syntrophaceae bacterium
GGCCCGGCCAACTCTCTTCCGGCAGGGGTAGACCCGGGAAGCTCAAAATCTTCCTCAAGCACCCACTCGATTGGGAGAAGACCCATAATTTTTATAAAGTTTATTATTCTTCAAAGTCAAGGGGTTTTAGGCTGCTTGCCCTCCCTCCCGTCCCTTTGGGTTTTATACCCCCCACCTTTCAGGCCTATCGCCCGGCAAAAAAAGACAGCGCCGGGGCAGAGGGCCAAAACAACAGGGGGATTGAAAAGAATCGGGCTTTTTGCTATAGAGGGATTGGCATTGGGCCTTGGAGTACCTAAATCATCCTTTCAAGGAGGTGGCCGATGGCAGCTGAGAAGTCGGAAAAGAGCGGGTTCATGGCCTGGTACTTTGAATCAAACCTCCTCATCCGGATCCTGATCGGTTTGATTCTGGGGGCCATCGTGGGCCTGATCGCGGGGCCTTGGATCCTGTGGGTGAAGCCGTTCGGGGATATTTTTATCCGCCTGTTAAGAATGATCGTCGTGCCGGTGATCCTTTTCTCCCTGGTCGTGGGCGCCGCCAGCCTGAGCCCCGCCCGCCTGGGCAGGGTGGGGGTCAAGATCATGGTCTACTATATAGCTACGACGGTGGTGGCGGTGGCGATCGGTCTGGTTTTTGCCAATATTCTTCGTCCGGGGGATGGTTTGAACCTGAGCGCGGGAAAGGCCGCGGGCAGGGCCTTGACCCAGCCTAACGTGGTGGACACCCTGATGGCCATCATTCCGGTAAATCCTTTTGAATCTCTGGCGAAAGGGGATGTGCTGCCGATCATTTTCTTCGCTATCGTTTTCGGGATTTCCCTCTCCTTTCTATCCATGAGTAAAGATGAGCGCCTGAGCGGTGGGGCCGCCGCGGTCCTCAGATTCTTCGACGGCGCGGTCGAGGCCACCTACAAGATCGTGCGGGGGGTCATGCAGTATGCCCCCATCGGGGTCTTCGCCCTGATCGCCGTGGTTTTCGCGCAGCAGGGAGCCAAGGCCTTAGGGCCCCTTGGCCTGGTAACTCTTACCGTGTACCTGGGCCTTCTGGCCCATTTGCTGATCGTTTACGGAGGGCTTCTCAGCATCTTCGGCCTGAAATTCAACCGCTTCCTGGGAGGGGCCAAGGAAGCCATGCTTACGGCCTTCGTCACCCGCAGCTCCAGCGCCACTCTTCCCATTACCATGCGGAATTCGGAGGAAAACCTTGGCGTGCCCCGAAGCATAGGATCCTTCACCCTCCCCCTGGGCGCCACCATCAACATGGATGGAACGGCCATTTATCAGGGGATCTGTGCCCTCTTTGTGGCCTTTGCCATCGGAGCGCCTTTGGACTTCGCCTCTCAGATGACCATTATCATCACCGCCACCCTGGCATCGATCGGGGCGGCGGGCGTGCCCGGAGCCGGGGCTATCATGCTGCTCATGGTTTTAAATTCCGTAGGGCTGGAAGTTAAGGAGGGCACTGCGGTGGCCATGGCCTATGCCATGATCCTGGGAATCGATGCGATCCTGGATATGGGTCGGACCTGCATGAACATTACCGGAGATTTGGCGGGGACTTCCATCGTGGCCAAGACGGAGAAGAGTCTGGACTTAAAGAAATGGGCATGAAGAGGAGCGCCTGAAGGACGATTTTCAGGGGGCCGGGATTCCTCCCGGCCCTTTTTTTAAAACGGGGGAAACATGAAATTCAAGGAACTGTTCAAGGCCCCCAAGCCCCTGATCGCCTGTATCCATCTGCTGCCCCTGCCGGGCTCGCCCCGGTATTCCGGGCGGATGAGGGAGGTTTACGATACGGCCTTACGGGAGGTAGAGGTTTTCAAGCGGTATCCCGTTGACGGTTTGATTGTGGAGAATTTCCGGGATAAACCCTTTTACCCCGATAAGATCCCCGGAGAGACGATCGCCGCCCTCACCGCCCTTACTCGGGAAGTGGTCAGATCCGTGAAAATCCCGGTCGGCGTCAATGCCCTGCGGAACGACGGGCGGGCCGCGGTGGCCATCGCCACTGCGGCAGAGGCCCACTTCATCCGGGTCAACGTTCGCATGAATGCCGTGGTGTCGGAGCAGGGGATCATCCAGGGAGAAAGCCACCAAACGCTTCGACTGCGAGCGGCCCTCCGCTCGGAGGTGCTGATTTTTGCCGACGTGGGGGTCAAACATGCGGCGCCGCTGGCCGACCGGGGCCTGGCGGTGGAGACCAAAGACCTGGCGGACCGGGGCCTGGCGGATGCGATCATCGTTTCGGGGGAATTGACGGGTGCGGAAACCAAGACAGAGGACGTAGATGTCGTTCGCCGGAGCACGGACCTTCCCATCCTCATCGGGAGCGGGGCCACTCCGGAGAATCTTCACAAGGTGTATTCGAAGGTGGATGGCTTCATCGTCGGAAGCTACTTCAAAAAGGAGGGGAACGCCGACAACCTCGTCGATGAGCGCCGGGTGAAGGCCTTCACCGATGCATTGCCAAAACAAAGAAAGGGGAGAAGAAATTCTTAGGTTTATCGCAACAGTCGGGCGCTTTGAAAAGCCCTTCCCCGAAATTCCTCCCGGCCTCCCTTTTCCAAAGGGAGGAGAGGGTCTTTATGGGCTTTTTCAACCCCGGTCATTCGATTGTCGCCGCTCGATCTTCTTCCCATCCAAAGCCAGGTAGGACCGGTACAGATCGGCGGTCAGACAGGAATGGACGGGAAGAATGGCCAGCAGGTCCCCCACCTTGGTTTGCCGCAGAAAAGAGTCGTTCATTTCGATCAAGCCGTGCTCCTGCGATAGGGAAACGATGGGAGCTTTCCTTTCGGCCGGCCCCCAGGAGGCGTTCCCGGGGAAGGCCGGGTATCCGTACACTCTCCTTCCCCTTTCGTCGAGGAGGAATTCCTTGGAGAGATGGACCGCCCCGCCGTAAATGACCACCTGGTTCCAGGATTCATATTTGGCCACCACCGGGCAGGCCACGGCCACGGCAATGTCCTCGTCCCGGCAAACCCCCAGCGTGCTCATGGTCAAATCATAGAAGATAAAGTTTCCCGGGCGGATTTCATCGGCTCCGGCAAAGGAATTCGCCGCGCTGCAGGAGGGGGTGTCGCCGATGGAAATTTCGCAGGGATGAATTCCTTCTTCTTGCAGACGCTTTTTCACCGCGCGGAGTTTCAGCAGGCTGTCCTTGTGAATTCTCCGGATCTCAAGCGGAGATTTGGCCTGGTAGGTGTGCCCGCTGTGGGTGAGCAGCCCGGCTAAGCTCAACTTCGCCTCGGAGCGAACGGCCCTGGCCACCGTGATGATTTTGGAAAAGTCGTCCCAGGGGATTCCGGTCCGATGGTATCCCACGTCCACGTCGATCCAAACTGGGGTCTTGGCCGGAAGGAAAGGGGGAAGACCCCGGGCGAGCTCGGCAGAATCTAGGAGGAGGTTCAATTGGGTTTTCCGCCCCAGCGATTTCATGGCCTTTCCTTCCAGGAGATTGGCGGTGAAGGCCACGGTGATGTTCTTCCAGCCATGATCGGCGAAGTACGCGGCCATGTCGAGGGATGAGACGGTGATGGATTTGCACCCCAGACGCCGGAACCAGGCTCCAATCGCCGCCGATTGATGGGTCTTGAAATGGGGCCGGAACCGTAAGCCTGCCCGGTCCGCTTTCTTTTGCATGCGCTGAATGTTCCGGATCGCCCGGTTCTTATCCAGCAGGAGAGTGGGCCGGTTGACGGTCAGGGATTTGAGAGGGCTGGACGCATGGGACATAGGGTCTCCTCGATGGGTTTCGCGTCTGGATTTTTGGGCATCATGCGGAGTTGATCGGGTAATGGCAGTTGATGAAATGCCCGGGCGCGGTCTCCTTCAGGTCCGGGACTCTCGTTTCGCAGTCCTCCCGGCGGTAGCGGCAACGGGGGTGGAATACGCAACCCCGGGGTGGATGAATGGGGGAGGGCACATCGCCGGGCAGGGTAATTCTTTTTTTATGCGCCTTGGGGTCGGGCATGGGGACGGCGGAGAGCAGGGCCTCGGTGTAGGGATGCCGGGGACGGCCGTAAATCGACTCCACCGGGGCCATCTCCATGATCTTTCCGAGGTACATGACCGCCACCCGGTTGCTGATGTATTCGACGACCCTAAGGTCATGGGCGATGAACAGATAGGTGAGGTTGAATTCCTGCCGGAGCTCCACGAGGAGGTTGAGGACTTGGGCCTGAATGGAAACGTCCAGGGCCGAGACCGGCTCGTCGGCGATGATCAACCGGGGATTCAGGACGAGGGTCCGGGCGATGGCGATTCGCTGGCGCTGGCCGCCGCTGAACTGGTGGGGATAGCGGCTCATGTGCTCGGTTCGGAGTCCGACCCGCTCCAGAACTTGAGCGACCCGGTCCCGGATTTCTCCCTTGGACCGGCAGAGCTTGTGGATTTTGAGGGGTTCGGCCACGATCCGCTCCACGCTCATCCGGGTGTCGAGGGCGGCATAGGGGTCCTGGAAGATGACCGTCATTCTTCGACGAAGCCGATGCATCTCCTCTGCGTCCAGAGAGAAGAGATCCCGACCCTCAAGCCTGACCGCTCCTGCCGTGGGTTCGACGAGCCTTAAAATCAGGCGCCCTGCAGTGGTTTTGCCGCAACCGCTTTCCCCGACCAGCCCCAGGGTCTCGCCGCTGGCCACACGAAAGCTGATCCCGTCCACGGCATGGACCTTTCCCACGATCCTGGAAAAAACACCCCCCCTGATGGGAAAGTGCTTTTTCAAGCCTTCGACTTCCAGGAGAATATCCGGGCCGTGAATATTCATCATCCTTTCTCAGCGTCCAAACAACCAGCAGGCCACTCGGTGCCCGGGTTGGGGCTCGAAGAGAACCGGGGTTTTCTGTCCGCAGATTTCCATTTTTTTCGGGCATCGCGGATGGAAGAGACAGCCACCGGGAAGGTCCAGCAGGCTGGGAACCATGCCTTTAATTTCGGTGAGCCGGGATTTCTCGCGGATGGCCCGGTCCGAGGGAATGCTTCCCAGCAGCCCCTGGGTGTAGGGATGGCAGGGATTTTCAAAAAGGTTTTCCACCTTCCCCTGCTCCACGATCTTTCCGGCGTACATGACGATTACCCGCCGGGCCGTTTCGGCGATCACTCCCAGGTCGTGGGTTATGAACATAATGGCCGTACCGAATTTGCGTTTCAATTCGTTCATCAGCTCCAGAATCTGGGCCTGGATGGTCACATACAGGGCCGTGGTCGGCTCGTCGGCGATGAGGAGGCTGGGGTTGCAGGAGAGGGCCATGGCGATCATGACCCGCTGGCGCATCCCGCCGCTCATCTGGTGGGGGTACTCGTGGAAACGGCGTTCGGGGGAGGCGATTCCCACTTCTCCCAGCATCTGGATGGCGCGGTCCTTGGCCCCCGATTTGGACAGATTCTGGTGCAAGCGGACGGCTTCCATGATTTGGTCTCCCACGGAATAGACCGGGTTCAGGGAGGTCATGGGTTCCTGGAAGATCATGCCGATCTGGCAGCCCCGGATGGCCCGCATCTCCTTTTTGTTCAGCCCGGTCAACTCACGGTCCTTGAACCAGATTTTTCCCCCGGCGATCCGCCCGGGCGGGCTTGGGAAAAGACGCATGATGGAAAGGGCGGTCACGCTCTTTCCGCACCCCGATTCTCCCACCACCCCCAGGGTTTCGCCGCCGGAGATCTCAAAGTCCACCCCGTCCACCGCCTTGACCACGCCCTGCTCGGTGTCGAAGTAAGTCTTCAAACCCTCGACCTTCAAGAATAGGAGCTGCTGAAGGATTTCGTCCAATGATTACCCCTGGGTTTGATATGCGGAATGCGGAACCCGGAATGCGGAATTCTTGGCCCTGGCCCCGGCCGGCATTATTTCATTCTCCCCCTCGCCTTCCATTCCTCATTCCGCAGTTCAGGTTTTTCCCTCGTCTTTTATTCCGCCTTCCCATTCCGAATTCCGCATTTAGGTGTGCCTGATCCTCGGGTCCAGGAAGGAGTAGCTGATATCCGCCAAAAGATTGATGAAAGTGACCGCAAAGGCCACCAGCAGCACCCCGGTCTGGAGCACGGGGAAATCGTTAAAAAGCACGGCATTCATGAGCAGGCGGCCGATTCCGGGGACGGAGAAGACCACCTCTATGATCACGATCCCCCCGATAAGCCGGCCGATCCTCATCCCCAGGAGAGTGACCACCGGGATAAGGGCGTTGCGCAGGGCGTGCTTGATGATGACCGTGAATTCCGCTACTCCCTTGGCCCGGGCGGTCTGCACGTACTCTTCATTCAGGACCTCCAGCATGGAAGAACGAAGCTGTCTCATGATCTCCGCGGCGACGACCGATCCCAGGGAAATGGCCGGCAGGACCATGGCCAGGAGATTCCGGATCAGACTCTCCGAAGGGGATACATATCCCGAAGAAGGGAGCCAGCCCAGCCATAAGGCAAATACCAGGATCAGGAGCATGCCCAGGAAAAATTGCGGCATGGCCACACCGCTAACCGCCAGGACGGTTCCCGTCGTGTCCACCCAGGTATTCGGTCGCAGGGCGGAGAGGATGCCCATGGGAATGGCCACCAGTAAGGCAAAAAGAATTCCCAGCGCGAGAAGCTCCAGGGTTACGGGCAGCCGCTGGGCAAACAGGGTCATCACATGAACCCGGGTGCGGATGGAGACCCCGAAGTCGCCCCGGAACAGGGCGGAGAGCCACTTGAAATACTGGACCACGATGGGCTGGTCCAGGCCGAGCTCCTTGCGTACGGTCTGAATCATCTCCTCGGAGGCCCCTTCGCTCCCGACGACCGCCAGGGAGGGGTCTCCCGGCAGGACCATGCACAGAGTAAAGGAGATGAGGGTGACCACGAAGAGGGTGATCAACGTCTGGAAGAGGCGCCGGATGATGAAAGCTCTCACGGTTACACCTTTCGGGTCAGTTGTTTGGGGTCGAGAATGATCCGGAGCCAGTCCCCCAGAACACTGAAGGACACGACGGTCAGGTAGATTCCCATCCCGGGCAGGATGGACATCCACGGCGCCTGTTCCAGCCATTTGTAGCCGGTCTGAATCATGACTCCCCAACTGGGAGTGGGGGGCTGAATTCCCACGCCCAAGAAGCTCAGGCTGCTTTCCAGGACGATGGCCGTGCCCACGGTGAGGGTCGCCTGGACGATGATCGGAGCCGCCAGGTTGGGAAGCACGTGGGTGAACAAGAGCCGGGCCGGCTTGCAGCCGAAAGCCTGGGCGGCAAGGATGAATTCCCGCTCCAGGAGGGATAAAGCCTGGGCGAAAACCAACCGGGCGAAAAGGGGGCTGTAAACCAGGGCGATGGAGATGATGACGGTCATGATGCCCGGCTGCAGGCTGGCGGCCAGGGCCATAGCCAGGAGGAGCATGGGGAAGGCCCAGATGGCGTCCATGACCCGCATGAATAGGGCCTGGACTTTTTTGAAGTAGGCAGCGGTGAGACCGGCCAGAATCCCCAGGAGGGCGGCAAAGAAAACCGACGTCAGGCCCACGACAAAAGAAATCCGCGCCCCGGCCACGAAACGGCTGAAAACGTCCCTCCCCAGATTGTCCGTTCCGAAGAGGTTCTTCCAGCCGGGCGGGTCCAGGGGGAGGAACTCCACGGCCAGGGGATCATAGGGAGTGATCCAGTTTTCAAAGAGGGCAAAGACACCCAGGACCGCCAGGGCCAGAGTGCTCAACCACAGGGATGGGCGCAGTCTGAATTTCATGAACCGGTGAACCCGGCGAAAGAGCTGTGTCTATTCGTTTCGATTTTCGGATTTTGGGCTTTCACCTTGAACTTGAAACTTCAATTTTAAGTTTATCAAGCCAGCCAGACCTCGCCGGCCACCAGGGTCCGCCAGTAAGCCCGGATTCCCTTCACCTTCTTATGGGTGCCCACGGCGTGGGTCAAAGCGGTGGCGCAGGTCAGAAGGGCCTGGTCATAGACGATCTTGAAGGCCTCCTTTATGAGCTCATGCTGCCTGGCCACATCGAAGGTTTTGGCGTGCTCCTCCACAAGTTGATCCACCCGGGGATGGGAGAGATTCGACCAGTTACCCGGGGATTTGGTGGTGAGCCGGTCCCGGACGAATCCGCCGGGGAACGTAGCCGCCTGCCAGAAGCCGATCTCAAAATTGTCCTTCTTCATGTTGTTGATCCACTCCAGGCGCTCCATGGTCTTGAGCTCCACTTTGATCCCTACGGCCTCCCACATGGCTTTCAGCAGTTCTCCGTAGGTGGTATCCGGCTCCCGGGCAATGACCAGGACGTTGACCGTTACCCCCCGGGGATAGGCGGCCTTTACCAAGTCCTTCGCTTTCTGGGGGTGATACGTGTAATCCGGCCAGTCCTTGGGGGACCAGCCTACCAGACCTTCCCGGATGTAGGGATACATATGGGGGCGGGAGATCCCGAACCCGGTGATTTTGACGAATCGCGCCCGGTCGATGGCATAGGAACAGGCCCGGCGCAGTTCGAGGCTGTCGAAAGGGGGCTTGCGGTTGTTGAACCCGCAGCAGACATCCTGGAATTCGAAGGGGGGAAGTTCGAGGTAGAGGAGGTCTCCATGCTCCTTGATTTTGGCCACGTCGCGGGGCGGGGGAAAATGAACCGTATCCAGGCCGCCCGAACGCAGGTCGAGCACAGCCTGGTCGATTTTGGGCCGATAATTTTCCTCCATTCCGTCCAGGTAGGGGAGGGGCTTCCCGTCGGTTCCCTGCTTCCAATAATCGGGAAATCGCTCCAGGACGACCTTTTCGTCCACGATCCAGTTCTTGTACCGGAAGGGCCCGGAGCCGCAGCCTTTCCGGTTCAACTCGTCATCTCCATGCTTTTCTTGAAAGCTTTTGGAGACGATCCCCGCCCAGACGCGGGCGGACGAAAGGGCGTGAAGCAGGCCGACGGAAGGATATTTCAGGTTGATGGCGATGGTGTGGTCGTCCAGGGTTTCGACGTTGTCGATCTCCTTCAAATCCGGCGCCAGGTAAGATTTAGGATGGGTGCGAAGCCGGTCCAGGTTCCACTTGGCCACGGAGGCATTGAACTTGCTCCCGTCATGAAAGGCGACCCCCTTCCGCAGCCTGAAGACAATCCTTTTCCCGGTTTTGTCAGGGGTCCATTCGGTCGCCAGGCCCGGGACAAGTTTCAGCTCGAAGGTCTGGGGATCGATCACCGTGTCGATCAGGCAGTCGTACATGGCCGACATGCAAGTGAAGAATTCGCTGGACCGGTGCGCATCCAGGCCGGGAGGAGTGCGATTTCGGGCATAACGCCAGACCCCGCCCCGTTTGGGGCTTTCCGCGGCGAGCGCGGGGGAATAAGGGCTTCCTCCCAGGCCAGCCAGAGCGCCTGCCCCGACCAGCGCCCCTTTCATAAACTCCCTTCGGCTTAACCCTTCAGACATGATTCCCTCCTTCACAAAAATGGTATCCGGCAACCGATTGTGTCCGGCCTGCTTCCCAACTCCCGGCCGCGGGAACGGTAGCCGGCCTTGGTCATAATAGATTCATTCGCAAAGCAGCTCTCTTCCCTCTCTCTCTCTCTCTTCCATTCCGCAATCCGAATTGCTAATTGCTTTTCCTCTACTGAAGGAGTTTCCTGGCCAGATTCACCGCCTCTGCGCCGTCGGGGGCATAACCATCGGCGCCAATATCCCTGGCGAATTTCTCATTCACCGGCGCGCCCCCCACCATCACCTTCACCCGGTCCCGAATCCCTTTCTGCTTTAGACCGTCGATGACCGCTTTCATCTGGGGCATGGTGGTGGTCAAAAGAGCAGAAAGCCCAAGAATGCGGGGTTTATGCTCCTCAACCGCCTTGATAAAATCGGCAGCCGGGACATCGATCCCCAAGTCCACGGTTTCAAATCCCACGCCCTTCAGCATGGTGATCACCAGGTTCTTCCCGATGTCGTGCAGGTCTCCCTTCACTGTCCCGATCAGGATTTTTCCCTTCTCTCCCCCTTCCGCCCCGGCCAGGTGCGGTTGCAATACTTTCAACGCCTCATTCATGGCCCGGGCGGAAAGGAGCACCTCGGGGATAAAAGCCTCCCCGCTTTTGAAGCGCTCGTTGATGACCTCCATGGCCGAAAGCATGCCCCGTTTCAAGACCTCTTCCGCCTGAATCCCCTTGGCCAGGAGGCTTCGGATATGCTCCTGGATGGACGCGTGGTCCCCTTCCAGGACATCGTTCTGCACCTGGCGGAACTCTTCGTCCCAGACGATTTCCAGGGGTCCCGGTTTGGCCTCCTCCGGCGCGGCCGGCTGAATCAGCGGGCGGAACCCCCCCGCTTCGAGAGGCAGACGGCCTTCCTTTTCAACCTTTTCTCCGATCCGCACCAGCCTTTCAAAGACGGCTTTGGGGGGAGTGGAGTCGGCAATCCCCAAAATCATTCTTTTCCCCGGAGCCACTGCCTTGAAGAGATGATCCAGGTAGGCTTTGAATTCCTCGTCAGTAGTGGACTCCCGCAAAAGAAGCACGGAGGGGATACCGCCGAAGAGGGTCAGCCTGTCACTCCACCGACGGTAGTATTCCTCGATGGGCACTTTGGTCATGGGTGCCGGAGTGATCGCTTCGGCGATATGCATACCCGAGTCTCGAATCAAGTCCAGGAGCCCCAGATTCTCCCCGTCGCAGTGGCAGGAAACGAATTTACCCTTGCGCCCTAGAATATCGGCGGCTTTGCGGATCCAGGGGACGATTTCTTTTTCGAAAAAAGCGGGGTAGGTGATCATGTCGTCGAAGTTGGACCCCCAGTAAACTACTTCGGCCTGGGAATCTCCCACCAATTGAATCACCCGGTCGAAGAAGGAAGCCATGCTTTCGGCGAGGGCCTGCATCTCTTTGGCGTGGTCATGGTAGTGAAAATAGAAATCGGTGGCGTCGACGAAGTATTTCTGGATATGATGCATGGGGGATGCAGCACGTCCGGCCAGGGTGAAAGGCACGCCATCATCGCCGATTTCCGCCTTCCATTTTAGAAAATCCAAATCGTCGCGAAAGAGCTTCAGAGTTTCGAAGATATAACCCACGGGGTGGTAATCTTTCGCCCCTTTGAGCACGTGTTCTTCCACCCAGAAGTTGGAGACTCCGGCTTTCCTCATCTCTTCGGTGTAAACCGTGGTCGTGCTCACCGAACCGACCGGGGTATGGTAAATGATCTTGGTCCGTCCGCCGCTTTTTTTCACTTCCCTTTCCACCTCGGGCGCGAACTGGAAGCCGAACACGGATTCTTTGTAGGAGAGGATTCCCAGGGCCCAGTGGAGATTGTCCTCGGGCTTGCGGGTCTTTTGATATTCCGGGTTGATCTTGTGGAGGGCCCAGCCTTCGGCCCGGGCGATTTCGTCGAAGGTGCGATTCTTATGCTTTTCCGGGAGGGTCCCGGCCTGCGCATTGGCGTTGTACCAGAGGTCCAATCGGGGGGCAAAGGGAAGGCGGTCGGGCATCTCCCCCCGGATGGCTTTGAGGATTCTTTCTCGGTGAGTCATCGTTTCCATCCTTTTTTTATGACCGTCGTTCTCCGGGCTGCAAGGCGCGAAATCGCTCGAAGGAATTATGAAGCCCCGAGAAATAAGTTTGAGAGTTTCTGGGTTTCCTTCAACCCGTTTCCGGTGAGGACGACCAGGCTGCCTTCTTTTTCCTCTTGGGGAAGCTTCCGCCAGCCGGCCAGGGCCGAGGCGGAGGTGGGCTCGGCAAAGAGCCCCATGGAAAAAAGAGCCCTTTCGGCGCAGAGAATCTCTTCTTCGGTTACCCCTACCGTCCTTCCCCCGCTTTCCCTAAGGGCCTGGAGGACCGCTTTTCCCCGCGGCGGTCTTTGGACTGCAATCCCCTCGGCTACGGTCGTTTCCACTTCCATCTCCCGGTGTTCGGGAAGACCTTCCTGGAATGCACGGTGAATGGGCGGGCATTTCTCCGCCTGGACTCCGATGAAGCGCGGGACCTTCTTCGCATAGCCCGCCTTTCGGAGCGCGGCAAATCCCTCGTACAGCCCCTCCAGAAAGCCCCCTCCGCCGACCGGGACGACCACCCGGGGCGGCAAAATCCCTTCATATTGCTCCCAAATTTCGAAAGCCGCGGATTGAAGCCCCATGATGAAGTAAGGGTTCCAGAGGTGGCTCGCGTAGTAGGATTTTTCCGCAGCTTCCATCGCCGCCCGGTTGGCTTCCTGCCTTTTTCCGGGCACTTTGACCACTTCCGAGCCGTAAAGCTTCATTTGGACCAGCTTCCCCTCGGGGGTGTAATCCGGAACATAGACCGTGCACCGGATTCCCGCGGCTGCGGCATAGGCGGAAACCGCGGCCCCGGCGTTCCCCGAAGAGTCCTCCACCAGGTGAGAAACCCCAAGGCCTTTGGCCAGGGAGAGGAGGACGCTGGCTCCCCGGTCCTTGAAGGACCCGGAGGGTTGCAGAAAATCGAGTTTGAAGGCCAAATCCGCGCCATCGAAACGTCGGCGGACGATGGGGGTTCTGCCTTCACCCAGGGAGACCGGCTGAACCTCCTCCGGGAGCCCGAATGCCTCGCGGTACCTCCAGATGGAATGATCCTGTCCTTCCAGGTCCCTTTGCGAAAAGAAACTGCGGGTTTCCACCTTCAGGAAACCGCCGCAGGAGCACCGGAATATTCGGCTGCTAACCGGAAAAGTCCTTTGGCAAGAGGAGCAAAAATATTTCATGCCCGTGATTATAGTGCGGGTTTTGAAGGGGAGTCAAATCAAATGTGGCCGTTCTTTTAGAGTTGAAATCCTTCGGTTTATGGGCCATAATAACGGCTCATTCTCAAAAATCAAAAAGCCTGGAGGAAACGGATGAAAACCATCTGCCGGAATCGCCGCTCCATCTTTTACGCGGCCTTTGCGTTCTTTTTTCTTTTATGGCTGGGATTGGATTCGGAGGCCTTCGCCCGGGCGGGCGGAGGAAGGTCTTCCGGAAGCCGGAGCTACAGCTCGGGCGGGTCCACCTCCCGCTCGACGAGTCCCACCCAACCCTCTCCTTCCCAGCAGAGGCAGTATCAACAGACCCAGCCGGCGCAGCCTGCTTCGCCGGCCTCCCCCGGCAGGGGTTTATTCTCCGGGTTCATGGGCGGGATCATGGGCGGCCTTCTGGGGGGAATGCTTTTCCGCAGCCTGGGATTTGCCGGAGATGGAATGGGAGAAGGATTCGGCATGGGGGACATCTTCCTCCTCTTGATTATCCTGGGGATTATCTATTTTGTCGTGAAGCGCTTCCGTTCCCGGCAGACCGTGCAGATGAGTATGGCCGGGGCGGGCGGCGCTCCGTATTCTTTCCCCGGACCGGGACCCTCTCCGGGGCCCGTTCTCGGGCCGCTCCCGTGGGAAAAGGATTCAAAAGAAAACCCTTTCCCCAATACGCTGCGCCACATTAAAGCCATGGACTCGGCCTTCGACGAGAAGGCCTTCAAAGACCTGGCGGAGGACCTGTTCTTCAAAATCCAGGGAGCCTGGACGAGGCGGGATTTGAAGGCCATCCGCTCTCTCCTCTCCCCTGCCATGTACGAAGTTTTCCAGGAACAGGTCGACCGGCTAATAGCCGATCAGGAGATCAACCGTCTGGAAAACATCGCCGTGCGGGAAGTGGAAATCGTGGAAGCCGGGCAGGATCACGGGGAGGAGTATATCACCGTTAAATTCTATGCCAATCTTCTGGACTACACCGTTAAGGAAAAGACCGGGGAAATTGTGGCCGGAAGTTCTTCCGATCCGGTAAAGTTCGTCGAGTATTGGACCTTTAACCGGAACGTGGGGGAAAAGAACTGGATCTTGGGGGGGATCACCCAGGAGAAAGACCGCTAAAAGAAGGCCAATCCGCGGGCGAAAAGGGCGGGCGGGTTCCTCTTGAAGGAATTCGGCCGCCCTTTTTTTACTCGGGACCGACGAGGTCTTTTTCCCGGTCGTAGGTTTCCTTCCCCTTGGGGCTGATCCGGATTTTGCTTCTTCCCTTGACCTCGATCAATCCCGCCCCCACCATTTCTTCGATGGCCATGACCGCCGTCTGGGCTTGGGATTCGTTCTCCAGGGGGAGGGACATGATGAATTGGGAGGCGTTCACGAAGTCCCGCTGCTCGGACAGGAGTTCCAGGATGTCCAGGTGAAGGTCACTGAGGGTCCTTTTCGGGAGGGCCATATCTTCTTTCAGGGACACGCCCGCCGACGGAGCTTTGGTCCGGGTTTGAATGAACATCGATCGTCCACATTTGGGACACTCCATGACCGAATCGTCCAGAATTTCAGAGCAATAGGCGCAGGTCTTCATCATCAGCCCTCAATCGAAAAAGTCAATGATCATTCAAAGACGAAAAACCAAAAACCCGCAACGAGGAACTCGCAACGCGTTCTAAGCACACTCGCTGTACCCGCAGGCATGGCAGACCGAGCATCCTCCCTCGTGTTCCACGATCCCCCCGCACTCCGGGCAGGCTCCCTTGAAGAGAGGGGCTTTTTCGACCTTTTCCTCCTCCCTTTCCCCACGGCCGTTGGAGGACATGTGTTGGTGGATGGCCTTGGCCACCGCGTCGGCGCAGGACCGGACTCGGTTTTCTCCGAAACCGGATTGCGAATGACAGGAAATATCCGCCAGCTGTTTCACCACCGAATGGACCTGGATTCCGCTCCGCCAGGCCAATGACACCATCCGCCCGATGGCCTCGCTCTGGGAGGCGGCGCAACCCCCCGCCTTCCCCATGGTGGTAAAGAGTTCAAAAAGGCCCTTTTCGTCCTCGTTAATGGTTACGTACAAAGGCCCGCAGCCGGTCTGCATGCGGTAAGTCCAGCCCTTGAGGGCCATGGGTCTCTTGCGGGCCACTTTTTTCCCGTTCCCCGCAACAGCCTCCGTCTCCTCGGCCTTCCTTCCGGTGGAGAGAACCTGCTGGTCCCTGGACCCGTCCCGGTAGATGGTTACCCCCTTGCAACCCAACCGGTAGGCCAGTTCAAAAACCTGCCGCACGTCCTCCACCGTGGCATGACGGGGAAAGTTCACCGTCTTGCTCACGGCATTATCGGTGTGCTTCTGGAAGGCGGCCTGCATGCGGATATGATCTTCCGGGGTGATATCATGGGCGGTCACAAACAACCGGCGCACGTCCGCGGGGATTTCGGGCAGGTCCCCAATCGACCCATGCTCGGCGATTTCTTTCATGAGCTCGGGCGAGAAGAAACCTCTCCCCCGGGCAATTTTTTCAAACTGGGGATTGACCTCCACCAGGGTATTGTTGTCCAGGACTTGCCGGACAAAAGACACGGCAAAGATCGGCTCGATGCCCGAGGAGGCGTTGGCAATGATGGAAAGTGTGCCGGTGGGCGCGATGGTGGTCACCGTTGCGTTGCGCAGGGGAGGCTCTCCGCGCTGGTCATAGGTGGAGCCTTTGAAGTTGGGGAAGGCCCCCCTCTCCTTGGCCAGGTTGCAGGAGGCCTGGTGTCCCTCCCGGTTAATAAACTCCATGACCCTTTCCGCCAGGGAGATGGCTTCTTCGGATTTGTAGGGAATTCCCAGGGCGATCAGCATATCGGCCCACCCCATTACCCCCAGGCCGATCTTGCGGTTGGCGTGGGTCATCTCGGCGATCTGGGGGAGGGGGTACTTGTTGAGCTCGATCACATTGTCCAGGAAGCGCACGGCCAGGTGCACCGTTTTTTCCAAGCGGTCCCAGTCGACCTGGCTCTCTTTTACCATGATCCCCAGATTAATAGACCCCAGGTTGCAGGATTCGTAAGGAAGGAGCGGCTGCTCCCCGCAGGGGTTGGTGGATTCGATGGCCCCCACATGGGGGGTAGGATTGTCCCGGTTGAGCCGGTCCAGGAATACGATCCCCGGTTCCCCATTCCTCCAGGCCTGTTTCACGATCCGGTCGAAGACTTCGGGGGCGGAAAGGGTCCCCGCAACTTCGCCGTTCCGGGGATTGATCAGGGGATAGGGCGCCCCCTGCTCCACGGCCTTCATGAAGGCCTCGGTAAGGCCGACGGAGATGTTAAAGTTGGTGAGATGGTTCTGGTCCGTCTTGCACTGGATGAATTTCAGGATGTCGGGGTGATCCACCCGGAGGATTCCCATGTTGGCCCCGCGCCGGGTCCCCCCCTGCTTGATGGTTTCCGTCGCCATGTCGAAGACCTTCATGAAGGAGATGGGGCCGCTGGAAACCCCGCTTGTCGTACGGACCACGTCATGGGCCGGGCGGACCCGGGAGAAGGAAAAACCCGTCCCGCCGCCCGATTTGTGGATTAGCGCGGTGTATTTTACCGCATCGAAGATCTCTTCCATGGAATCCCCGACGGGCAGAACGAAACAGGCCGAAAGCTGTCCCAGTTCCCGCCCGGCGTTCATGAGCGTGGGAGAGTTGGGAAGGAATTCCAAGCCGGCCATGAGCCGGTAAAAGTCTTCGGCCAGGGCTTCCGTGTCGGCCTGGGGGTTAAATTTTTTTTCGGAAGAGGCGATGGCCCTGGCAACCCGCCAGAACATGTCCGCCGGAGCTTCCAATACCTTCCCGTTTTCCCGGATGAGGTATCGCTTTTCCAGAACGGTCATCGCGTTTTGGGAAAGACACGGTTTCATTTCGAGCACACATTCGTTTCCCATCTCGGCAGGCACTCCTTGAATAAAGCAGATTCGAAATGCTTACCCATTGAAAGAGGTCTACCCACCCCCCCCTTTGTCATCCTGGCATAAACCCGGAACCCTCCCGCCAACTGGGGGATTGAAATAACCGGGTCCCGGCCTACTCCAGAATGATCATTTCCATGGGATTTGGCTTCTTACAATATTCGATTAGCGTGTATGGATTCCAAGACCTTTGGAACACAATATGTTGTGGAGGATCATGTACCCTTATACCAAATAAGGGGTTCATGCCTGGCAGAAATCCCAAACATGGGCCATTATTCGAATTTCGCTTACTTTATAGGCTGGTTTACACAATATATTGTATGCTTTAAATCATATACCACTATATTTGCGAAAGGCAAGGATAAAAATGACTCTACCCCGGCTTTTCCGGCAGTCATCGTTTAAGCTGCCACTCACCGCGCAGAAGCAACCCGCAGATCAAGGTGGTCAGGGTGATAATCGATGCGGCCAAGGAGTAGCTTGCGAAGAAGCCCAGGTGGTCGATCATATAGCCCATGACCGGGGTAAGAATCCCCCCTCCTTCCATGCTGCTGAAGAAGTAGACCCCCAGGATAGCGGACCGTTTCCCCTCCGGAGTGCGGGAAAGAATGTAAAGCTCGGAAACCGGCATACGGACATATATGATCACCCCCAGGGCGAGAAGAAGAATGGCGATTCCCAGCCAAGAGGTTACAAAATTAAGCAAAAAGATGACCGGACCGGTGAGCAAAAGAACGATCAGAATTACCGGGATGGAGCCGAAACGGTCGGACAGGTATCCTCCGATGGGGCTGACCCAAAGCCCGGCGGAATAGATGATGGCAAAGAAGGCGCCCGCCGTCTCTTTGCTGTAACCGATGTTGTCCACCAGGAAAAGGGGAATGAAGGACATGACGGTGAAAAGAACTGCGGCGGTGAAAGTGCTCATAAATATGAAGATGATCAGAGGCCGCAGCCCACGCGGGGCCGGGACCCGTTCGGGCGCCCGGTGCCGCGGTGCCTTTTCCTGTGGCCCCCCGCCCCCCCTTTTTTTTAAAAGCAGGTGGAAAAAAATTCCAAAGGCCATAGTGGGAACGGCCAGACCGATGAAGGAACCCCTCCAGCCCCAGTAGGCGGCAATGGCCGTGGCCACGAGGGGGGAGAGGAAAAAGCTGGCCCCCCCTCCGATCATGTGGAGTCCCAGGGCCCTTCCCCGGTGGGTCGGTTCCACCAGGGAAGATATCATGGGCGGTGCCGCCGGATGGTATCCGCCCCCCATGACTCCCATCAGGGCCAGAAAGACGATCATCATCCCGAAGCTATGGGATAAACCCACAAAAAAACCGGCCACCGCGACCCCGCAGATACCTAAGGTGATCATTAACCGGGGGCCGATCCGATCGGCCAGCCATCCCCCGGGTAATTGCCCGATTCCATAGGAAAGGTTGAAGGCCGAAATGACCCAACCGGCGTAGGTGTAGTCCAAAGAAAAATCGCTCCGGATCATGGGGGAGAGAGGGATCGTCAGGGCGGTCAAGAGGTGATGACTGCAGTGAGCAAGGACAAAGAGCGGAAGAAGGCCGCCCAGCAAAGCCCTCCACGTGCTTTGGGGATTATGGGATTCCATTTGCTTATCGTTGATCCGATTTTTGTCCTTCCGGGGGGGGAAGGCGAATCAGCGTTCCTTTCGGAAAGACATCAGCGCCTTCATGTTTTCCAGGGGAACGCTTTTGGAGAAATCGCAGCCCACGGTCAGAATGTACCCGGCCCCATCTCCCCAGGCATTCAAGCATGCCTGGGCCTCCGCCCGGACCTGCTCCGGGGTTCCTGAGAGAAAGGCCCCAGTGGGAGATACGTTTCCGGCCACACAGACTTTTCCTCCCAGGATTTCCCTGGCGATCTTAAGGTCCACTTTGTTCTCCAAGCTAAAGGCATGGGGACGAATCTCGAGGATGTCATTCAAAACCCGGGTGGTGTCGCCGCAGACATGGACCATGGCGTATTTTTTCTTCGCCCGGACGCGATCGACGAGGTGACGGATAGCGGGGGCAGAAAATGTACGAAAGGTTGCGGGGGAAACCACGTCACCCGAAGCCACCGGGTCGGAGAAATTTGCCCCGGGAATATCGGGGTGTTCCAGAATACGTTCCAGGATGGCCCAGGTCAGCTCCGTGGCGAACTGAATCAGCCGGTTAAGCTTTTCGGGTTCCTGGACCGTGGCAATCAGCAAGGGTTCCATGCCGAGAATCCGTGCCGTAAGCGTAAAGGGGGCCCACTGGGTGGGCACGATCATGGTTTTCTTTCCGATGGCATCCGCTACCAGGTGGTGCGAGCGGATGATGGCCTGCATCGTGGGGTTTTGGAGGACTTTTTCGATGCTCAGCCGGCCGATCTCGTCCAAGTTCCGGATCACCGTTCCTTCGAAAGCGGGACTGTCGGCGGAGTCATCCTTGATGGGACAACCCAGAAAATGCACCGGGTAGTTCAAAAAGTTCGATCCCGTCCAGATCAGGTCGTTCTGAAAAAGATGGTGAAATTGGATAAAAACTTCGGCGATCTGCTGCGGATCATTTTTGATCTGGCGGAAGGTTTTACCCGCATAACGAACTGCCCAGGCGCCCCCGCCAATCAGGGTCACCGGAACGCGGGGGGGCTTTTTTAGGTCGAAGGCCATTTGAGCGATTTCTCTTCCAGTCACGGCAGGTTTCCTTTGAACCGGTTGAATAGAGGATCCAAGAAAAACGCTACCAAAGGGGGCATGGATCGTCAAGGGGAATTTGGGCTTTCATGGAAAAGACAAAAAGACCTGAGAACGACGATTGCATCGGGGATCGGTTCGGGGGAGAATTAACATAAGGGAGAAACTCGATGGGTCAGGGCTTCAGCGAGGAGGGGAAAAAAATTCGGGCGCCGGCCATCAAGGGATTGATCTTCTTTGCCTTCCTGGCACTGGCTTTCTACTCGGCCCGCTTCAGCCCGGCAAAGGATTTTTTTACTCCCCAGGTCTTGGACCCATTCCTGAGAAAGGCCGGCCTTTGGGCTCCTTTGGCCTTCATCCTGATCTACGCAGCAGGTGTCTGCCTGCTTCTTCCCGGAACTTTTTTCAGCTTCCTGGGGGTCGCCCTATTTGGCGGGTATGACGGATTCTTGTATGTCTACCTGGGGGCCATGGCCGGCGCCACCGCGGCCTTCTGGATCGGCCGGACTATGGGCCGGGATTTCGCCGCCTCCCTGATCGGAAAAAGATTGAAGAAATATGACGATGCCATCGCGCGAAACGGTTTTGCCACGGTTCTTTATCTCCGTTTAATCCACTTCCCTTTTTCGGCCTTGAATTTCGGGATGGGGCTCACCCGGGTGAGTTTCCGGGATTACTTCTGGGGCACAGGGTGGGGGATCCTCGTGGGGGTCTTCATCTTTACCTTCTTCCTCGGCACCCTCAGGGAAATCTGGGCTGGCGGGCAATGGCATCTGCTTCTCTCTCTTCGAGTTTACTTTTCCGTGGGGCTTTTCGTCTTTTCTTTCTTCATCCCCAAGATCATCCGGAAGCTCCGGAAGGGAAAAGAATTCTGGGACAGCGATATCCTGGAATGAAAGAACCAGCGGAGGAATCCATGGCGGCATACGATTACGACATCGGAATTCTGGGGGGCGGGTCGGCGGGTTTGACCGTCGCGGCGGGGTCCGCGCAGCTTGGCGCGAAAACGCTGCTCATCGAGAAAGAAGAGAAGCTCGGCGGGGATTGCCTGCACTTCGGCTGCGTTCCCAGCAAGACCTTGATTCACCTAGCCCGCGTCTACCACCTGATGAAAAGGTCCGAAGAATTCGGGCTTCCCCCCGTGGAAATCAAGCCCGTGAACTTCCGGGAGGTGGCCAAAAGAATTCAGGCGGTGATCCAGGTCATCCAAAAACACGACTCCGAGGAGAGATTCTGCGGGCTGGGGGCCAAGGTGGAATTCGGCGCCCCAACTTTTAAGGATGAACACACGGTCGATTTGGAAGGAAAATCCCTATCGGCAAAGAATTGGGTGATCGCCACGGGTTCATCCGCGGCAATCCCTCCCGTTCCGGGGTTGGAAAAGACCCCCTATCTCACCAACCGGGATCTTTTCTCCTTCGATCGACTCCCCGCATCCATGATCATCCTCGGAGCAGGGCCCATCGCCGCGGAGATGGCCCAGGCTTTCAACCGCCTGGGAACCCGGGTGTCGGTGATTCAGCGCAGCGGCCAAATACTGAGCAACGAAGACAAAGACCTGGCCGATTCGATCATGGAGGTTTTGAAAACCGAAGGGGTCCGGTTTTACCTGCATACCGCGATTCTCAGCGCCAGGGACCTGGGAAGCGAGCGGGAGGTGATCATTCAAAAAAAGGGCGAAGACCCCATCCCCCTGAAGGCGGAAAGGATCCTCGTGGCTCTGGGGAGAGAAGCGAACCTGAAAGGGTTGAACCTGGAGGGAATCGGGATTCCCTATGACGAAAAGGGGCTGAAGCTGGATGCCCGGCTGCGAACCGGTCATAAGCACATCTATGGTGCCGGAGACGTTACCGGAACCTACCCATTTACCCATGCGGCCGGCTATGAGGGGTCCATCGTGGTCAGCAACGCCATCTTCCATCTCCCCCGCAAGGTGAATTATACTTTTGTTCCCTGGTGCACCTATACCGACCCTGAACTGGCGAGCATCGGCATGAATGAAAAGCGGGCCAAGGAGGCGGGGGTCGAGTACGACCTATGGGTGGAGGAATTCAAGGACAACGACCGGAGCCTGGCGGAGGGAGAGCAGGTGGGAAGGATCAAAATGCTCCTGGACAAGAAGGGGAAACCGATCGGGGTTCAAATCCTGGGGCCGCGGGCCGGAGACTTGTTGAGCGAATGGGTGGCGGCTTTCAACGGAGGGATCAAGCCCATGACCCTGGCCGCAGCCGTCCATCCTTATCCCACCCTGGGGGAGATCAATAAAAAAGTCGCGGGAACCTACCTGTCCAGCAAAATATTCTCCGAGAGAATCAAGAAAGGGCTCCGTTTCTTCTTCAATCTGCGGGGGCGGGCGTGCGGACCCACCTAGACCGCAAAGGCCCCGACATTATCGGGAATATAATTATTGCGACAGGATGCTATTTTTGATTAGGGTCTTCTCCCAATCGAGTGGGTAAAAAGGGAGAAAAC
>JACAEW010000198.1 GCA_013388675.1 Syntrophaceae bacterium
GGACCGGGATCTTAAGGAAAATCCCGGCTGCGGGGCGAGACTCTGGCCATGGACGAATGATTCCCTAAAATTCATGGATCACGTACTTTTCGAACAAAGCCAAATTCTAACAATTTTGCTTGGGCCGACCGCGAAAAACCGACCTGCACCTTGGGCAGGTGGTGGCAGGGCTGAATGTCTACTGGTTGGCTTGAAGCAGCTTCACAGATTTGCGAATCGCTTCTTCATCCACGAGTCGATTGCTTAGATACTTGTGCAATACGCTGGCGATAAGTGTCTGATAGGGAAGACCCTCAGCTTGCGACCGCTGCTTAAGGCGAATGAGATCGCTTTCCGCAATACGGATGTTGATGTTCCTTGACTTCTTGGCCCGCTGAAGGATTCCCTCGATTCGCTGGGCCTTCTTTTTTGATACGGGCCGGAATTGTCCGGCAGATCGTTCAATCTGGCGTTCGTATGCATCAAGCTTTGTTTTCATCTTTGCCCTTTCCATAAATTTTGTGGAACTTAAGACTTGGGAACGCAGTCTTTAATATAAGGGTCTTCTCCCAATCGAGTGGGTGCTTGAGGAAGATTTTGAGCTCCCCGAGTCTACCCCTGCCGGAAGAGAGTTGACCGGGCCCAGGGGGGCATCCCGCCCGGGGCAGGACATCCTGAGGCAGCGGTTCTTCCATAGGGTCGCGTCGGAAATGAATGGGGTTGTCCCTGTTTAAGCTGGGATTTCGTTTGAGGCGAAGGGTTCGGGGACTAGTGCCTTGCGGAGGCGGGGCCAGCGCTCCGGAACTCCGGATTTTTCCCGCCGAGGCTGTCCCGCCCCGGGCGGGATGCCCCCCTGGGCCTATGCGATGGAGTCGTTTTTTCCCTTTTTACCCACTCGACTGGGAGAAGACCCAATAATAATTTGTCTCCATGTCTTCCAGCACTTGTAAGGTGATCTGAGGAGAATCTCCGGTGATCGAAGTGATCTCCCGGGCTTCATTTTCCTCTCCTTCTGTTTCGAGAACAGGAGTTGAATAGACGGCTTGTTCTCGTCTGGATTGTGCTCCGTTCGTCTTTCCGTTTTCGGGCTATTGCCTTTCCCGCATTTCTCAACGAATTCTCACTCGACCAGGTTCAATGATGACCAGTTTGGCAATGATTTGAGTTACAAGTTGCTCATTCTTCAGGAAGGTCTCTAGCAGGTTCAGAATAAATGAAGCGGTTGAAATCTTGGGAAGTCTTTGAACCACGATCCCTGAGTACTGTTTTGGCGGATAATTGCGCACATTGGAAAAATCAGCGTCTCCGGTTATAAGGCATAACCCCCGGCTGCGGGCGTAGGCGGCGACTTGTTTATCCTTCGCTCCTCCAAGCCCAATATCGCGTACATCCGTTGCCTCATGGTCATATTGTTTCAATAAAGCGGCTGTTGAACGCGGCAGGTCCGCATCAATCAGAAACCGCATGCTTATCTCCGGCTAACCTGGCAGAGGGTGAAATTCTTCAGATTCGATCAGGTCGGAAGCATACCCAAGGGCAGCCAAAATGTCTTCTTCATTAACCCCATATTCCCGCATAATCTCCTCACGGGTCATGCCGCCCGCCAGTCCGCCTAGAATGCGTGTGATGGGAACGCGCGTTCCACGAATCACCGGTTTGCCATGCTGGATTTCGGGATCGATCACAATTCTTTCATTCATTTCTTGTTTCTCCTTGGGATAATTCAGAAATTTCCCAATCCCAGTATGGGCCATAAATCCCCGGCTAAGGATCTCTTCACTCCCTAGAATTAAATTATCATCAAATCCATGGCCGAATCAAGAGATAGTTCAATCTTGCTCCTTGTCACTTGTATAAAGAGGGATGTAAAGAGAGGCGTAAAGAGGGACGTTCTTCATTCAAATCAGTTATCTTTTCGGGTTGATTTCTTTCAGGGCCATGGCCACCCCGGTTGTCCCAACTCCTACCTGACGAGCGATCTCAGCCATCGAAATCCCCCTGAAAAGGGCCCCCATCAACCCCAAGATTCTGTGCAAAACTCCCCTTGACACACAATCCCCCTCTTGGTACTTTTAACCCGCCCAAAAGCGAGTTCCTATTACCTTTATAAGGGTTGAGGGGTTTTTGAACTGGCCTTTTTCAATTACCCCTTGCTCCCCTTTCTCAAGGAAGGAAATGGGAGTATTTCTAAAAGTCGTGCCATAAAGGGATCTTTGCTTCCGGACTTATCCATGGCTCACTCGAATAGTGCAAGATGATCTGAATTCTGTTAAGCTATTGCCGGTATATCCATGGAGGATACGAATCCCGCTTAACCAAAGAGAAAGGTATCACATCGGAGGTGGAAAAATGAGAACAGGTGGATGGATGAAATGGGGAATTCTGCTGGTGGCCTTGGGAATCATTCTGGCCGGGTTCGCAGGAAAAGGGCAGGCCCAGTCTTCTTACCCGGGCAAACCGGTGAACATCATTGTGCCGTTTGCGGCCGGCGGTGCGGTGGACACGACGATCCGGATTATTGCCGAAGAAGCGGAAAAAGGCCTGGGGCAGAAGATCCTGGTAATCAACAAACCCGGCGCGGGGGCGGCGGAAGGGCAAGGCTTCGTGGCCCGGTCCAAACCCGACGGCTACACCCTATTGGCCATGACTTCTTCGGTCGTGACCAACACGCTCACCAAAAAAGTGGATTTTACCATCGATTCCTTTGCTCCAATCGTTCTATACTGCTTCGACCCGGAGGTCATGCTGGTCAGCGCGACCACGCCGTACCAGAAACTGGAAGACCTGATCGAGGCCGGCAAAAAGAAACCTATTTTGCACTCCACACCGGGCCATTCCACGTCCCACCATGTGGCGGCCTTGATCCTGGAAAAGAAAACGGGAATGAAATTCAAGTTCATTCACACCAAAGGAGCGGGAGAACAGGTTCCCATGGTAGCCGGGGGACATGCCGAGTGCATGCTCGCGGCCTGGGGCGAAGCGCGGAGCATGGTGGAACAGGGAAAACTCCGGGTCCTGGGGGTGATGTCCGATGAGCGGGACCCGCGACTTCCCAATGTGCCCACCTTCAAGGAAAAAAAGGTGGACCTTGAATACGGAGCCTGGAGGGGGATATCCGGCCCGAAAGGTCTTTCCCAGGAGGTCATGGACAAGCTTCTGAAGGTCTTTCAGGAGGCGCTGAACTCCAAGGAGGTGAAGGATAAATTCGCCAAGGCCGAATACCCCCTCATGGCCAAGGGCCCGAAGGATTTTCGGTCCTACCTGAGTACCGACTATGAAAACGTGAAACAGATCCTTTCCCTGCTGAAATAAAAGGCGCGGGGATGACCCGGTGGTCCGCAGGGGTCGGGAATCGGGCCCGAGAACTTAAGGGGTTCCAGGGCGGAGAATAGGAAATGACCGGAGAACAAAAACGCATTCAGAGCCACTTTCCCCAAGTCTTGACCGGCTTATTGATCTGGGGGGTTGTGGCCGGACTGGTTGGCTTTACCCGGGGATTGCCCTATATGGATGAGGGAGCCCCGGGGCCCCGGTTTATGCCCATCCTGCTGGCCATTCTCTTGAGCATCCTGAACGTCCTCTACTGGATGGAGACCTTTTTCTTTAAACCGGGGGAAAGGCTCAGCCTTCCCCTCCCGGCCGAGCTGGTCCGGCCTGCCGGTTTCGTTCTGGTAGGAATCCTGATGATTTTTTTTTGGGAGCGTCTGGGAGTGGTGGCCACGGTTTTGATCGCTTCTTTTCTGGAGCTAAAGGCGATCCAGGGTTATTCCTGGGGACGATCGGTTTGGGTCGGGGTTGTTTTCAGCCTAACCACCTGGGTTCTCTTTCAGTTCATCCTCAAAGTTCCCCTCCCGGCGGGACCCTTTGAATTTCTGCTATTCCTATAGAGGACCGAGGTTTCCAAACGGACCATGGAGACGATCTACTTATTGCTGAAAGGATTTTCCGTCGCCCTAACGCCGGAGAACCTGCTCCTCTGCATAGCTGGAGTCATCACCGGCACCCTGGTAGGAGCTCTGCCCGGCCTCGGGTCGGCGGGCGCCTGTGCCATCCTATTGCCGGCAACCTTCAAACTGGGGCCGGTGGGGTCCCTGATCATGCTGGCGGGCATTTTTTACGGAACTCAGTACGGCGGGACCATTACCTCCGTGCTGATGAAGGTCCCCGGCGAGTCCGCCTCGGTGGTGACCATGTTTGACGGGAATCCTCTGGCCAAGCAGGGCAGGGCCGGTGTGGCCCTGGGCCTCGCTGCGATCGGGTCCTTTGTGGGGGGAACCCTGAGTGTGGCGGCCCTTATGCTTTTTGGGCCGGTTCTGGCCAACTATGCCCTCGAGCTGGGACCGGCCGAATACTTCTCCCTCATGGTCCTATCCCTCAGTCTGGTCTGCGCCTTCACCGGCGCATCCATCGTTCGGGGGCTGATCGCCACTTGCTTCGGTCTGATTCTGGCCCTGGTCGGGCAGGATATCATGACCGGACAGCCGAGGTTGACCTTTGGACTCCAGCAGCTCCTGGACGGAATCGAGTTCCTTCCCGTGGCCGTGGGAATGTTCGGCCTGAGTGAAACCATTGAAAACTTTGAAAAGAAGCGCTCCATGGAGATGATCAAGGCGGACCTTGGATTCTTCAAGGTTCTTCCTTCGGTGCGTGATCTGGCGCAAACCTTTTGGGCCATGATTCGGGGGACGGTGATCGGGTTTTTTATCGGGATCTTTCCGGGTGCCGGACCGACCATCTCCTCCTTCATTTCTTACGGGATGGAACAGCGGATTTCCCGGAAGCCGGAAGAATTCGGAAAGGGGGCCTTGGCAGGGGTGGCCGGCCCGGAAACGGCCAACAACGCGGCCACCGGCGGCGCCCTGGTGCCCATGCTGAGCCTGGGCTTGCCCAGCTCACCCTCCACCGCCATCATGCTGGCCGCGCTGATCATGTTCGGCCTCAAGCCCGGCCCCTCATTGTTTCGGGAAGCGCCCGAGCTGGTGTGGGGGCTCATCGGCAGCCTTTACATCGGAAACGTGCTACTGGTAATCATTAACCTTGCCTGTATTCCTCTCATCGTCCTGTTTATGGACCGAATTCGAGCCTACCTTCCCCTAGCTATCCTCCTTCTTTCTGCTTTCGGGGTTTACAGCTACCGCAATTCCGTTTTTGATATCGGGATCATGTTGCTTTTCGCCCTTGTGGGATACGGAATGAAAAAAATCGAATTTCCGCAGGCCCCGGTTATTCTGGGAGTCTTGCTGGGAGGGGCAGCAGAGTCCAGCCTTCGGCAGGCCATGGTCATGTCCGATGGAAACCCGGCGATCTTTCTCACCCGTCCCATTTCCGCCGTTTTTCTCTTTTTGACCCTAGCCTCGCTTATCCTGCCGTCCATTTTCCTGCGTAAAAGGCTTAAGGAGGAATAGCCAGGCTTCAACAGCTTGGACAAATTCTGCCAACTCTCCCTTCTGTATTTCGGGTCTTCTCCCAATCGAGTGGGTAAAAAGGGAGAAAAC
>JACAEW010000032.1 GCA_013388675.1 Syntrophaceae bacterium
ATGCCCACCCTGCGGTTAAAAGGCCACTACATGGCGGTGGCCACCCTGGGGTTCGGGGAGATCGTCTTCATTCTCTTCAACGAACTATCCTTCCTCACCGGCGGGCCCTCGGGCCTCTCCGGGATCCCCGCCCTGTCCTTCGCCGGGCTACCCCTGGAGGGGACATCCTATCTCTACCTCGTCTGGGCCCTGGTAATTCTTTTCCTCCTCTTTTCCCTGAACGTGATCAATTCCCGCGTGGGCCGAGCGCTGCGGGCCGTCCACGGAAGCGAGCTGGCGGCGGGAACCATGGGGGTGGATGCCGCCCGATACAAGGTCCAGGTTTTCGTCCTGAGCGCAGTTTACGCTTCCCTGGGGGGAAGCCTGTATGCCCATTTCATCAGCTTCATCAGCCCCAGTTCCTTCAGCCTCATGTTTTCCATCCTCCTGCTGATGATGGTGGTCGTGGGGGGGACGGAGACCATCTGGGGCGCGCTCCTGGGGGCTGCGGTCCTCACTCTCCTGCCCGAGTACCTGCGGGGGCTGGAGGATTTCGAGGTGCTGGCCTACGGCGCGATTCTCATGGCGGTTCTTCTATTCATGCCCAAGGGAATCCTGGAAGGACTTCACCGTTTAGGGGCTAAAGCAGTAAGGCGACCATAGGGAGAGATGAACAGCGGGATTTTGGAAATCCAGGACCTGGAAAAAAAATTTGGGGGTCTTCGGGCCATCGACGGGCTGGCTTTTGCCGTCTCCGAAGGGCAGATTAAATCGGTCATCGGGCCCAACGGGGCGGGGAAGACCACGCTCTTTAACCTCATTACCGGGGTCTTTCCCCCGACCCGGGGGAGGTTCACCTTTGCGGGAAAAACCCTGAACGGCCTGAAAACTCACGAGATCGCCAGGCTGGGCATCTCCCGAACCTTCCAGAACTTAGAACTCTTCGCGAACATGAGCTCACTGGAAAACGTTATGCTGGGCTGCCATCCCCACACCCGGGCGGGGATTTTTCGCGCCGGCCTCCGGCTTCCCGGGGTGAGGCAGGAAGAGAAAAAGATTCGGGAAATGGCCCTGGAAGAGCTTCGTTTCATGGGCCTCGAGGAGAGGGCCTTCCTCGGGGCGAAGTCGCTGCCCCTGGGAGAGCAAAAACTCCTGGAGATCGCTCGCGCCCTGGCCACTCAACCCAAGCTTCTTCTTCTCGACGAGCCGGCGGCCGGCCTGAACATCCGGGAGACGGAAACCCTCTCGGAATCGATCCTTCGGATTCGGAAGAGGGGGATCACGGTCATGCTGGTGGAACACGACATGAGCCTGGTCATGGGAATCTCGGATGAAGTCCTGGTCCTCAACTACGGCAGGAAGATCGCCGAGGGGACCCCCCGGGAGGTCCAGCGGAACCCCGAAGTCATCGCGGCGTATTTGGGCGAGGAGGCCGGAAATGCTTAGGGTTGAAAGCGTCAGCGCCTTTTACGACGCCATCCAGGCCCTGAGGAACGTCTCCCTTCACGTGAGCCCCGGGGAAATGGTCGCTCTCCTGGGAGCCAACGGGGCGGGGAAGACCACGCTGATGAAAGTCGTTTCCGGAATCCATCCTGCGGCCAAAGGCCGGCTCCTCTTCAACGGTCAGAATATCGCCGGGCTTCCCGCCGAGCGGATTCTCCGGCTGGGGGTAGGGCAGGTCCCCGAAGGAAGGCAGGTCTTCGCCCCCCTTTCGGTGCTGGACAATTTAATCCTCGGCGCGTACGTGCGTTTTCGGGGAGAGGGGAAGAAGGAGGTGCGGAGGGACCTGGATTCCGTCTGGGAAATGTTTCCGGTCTTGAGGGAAAGGCAAAAACAAAGGGCCGGCACGCTTTCGGGGGGAGAGCAACAGATGTTGGCCATCGGGAGAAGCCTGATGTCCAACCCCAAGCTCCTCCTTCTGGATGAACCGTCCCTGGGCCTGGCCCCCCGGATCGTAAACGGCATCTTCGGGGCCATCCGCCTTCTGCGCGATCGCGGCAAGACCCTCTTGCTGGTCGAGCAGAATGCCAAAGCGGCCCTGCGGGTGGCGGACCGGGGATATGTCCTGGAGACGGGACGGATCATTCTGGAAGGGGAGACGGAAGACCTTTTGAATAACAAGGAAGTCCAGCGAGCCTACCTGGGCAAGGAATACCGGGAGGTCTGGGAGTGAGGGGGGAAGCCCTATGATCTGGGACCGAAAAAACGAGTGCCTGCCCCGCGAGGAAATCGGGCAACTCCAGCTGGAGCGGCTCCAGTCCACCTTGAACCGGGTGTACCGAAACGTGGCCTTTTACAAGAAGCGGTTCGATCGATTGAAAATCGGGCCGGATGAAATCCAGACCCTTCGGGACCTGGCCCAGTTTCCCCTCACCATGAAAGAGGACCTGCGGGAGAGTTACCCCTACGGCATGTTCGCCGTCCCTCTGCGGGAGGTCGTGCGTATCCACTCCTCCTCCGGAGTCACGGGCAAGCCCACGGTGACCGGTTACACCAAGAACGACCTGCATCATTGGAGCCAGCTGACCGCAAGGGTCCTAACGGCGGGGGGAGTGACGAAAGACGATGTCGTCCAGATCACCTTCAAATACGGGATTTTCACCGGAGCGTTTGGGCTGCACTACGGCGCCGAGCTCATCGGAGCCTCGGTCATTCCCATGTCCACCGGCAACACGCGGAAACAGGCGTTGATCATGCAGGACTACAAGACCACCGCTCTGGTCAGCACTCCTTCCTATGCGCTGCTTCTGGGGAGGTATTTGGAGCAGGAGGGAATCAATCCCCAGTCCCTGTCCCTGAAGCGGGGTCTTTTCGGCGGGGAGCCGTGCCCGGAGTCCATGCGCAAGGAGATCGAGGAACGTCTCTTGATCCAGGCCACCGACAACTACGGGGTCAGCGAAGTGATGGGCCCGGGAATCTCCGCCGAATGCGAGTACAAAAACGGACTGCACCTTTATGAAGACCACTTTATCGCCGAGATCATCGACCCTCAGACCCTGAAGGTCCTTCCCCCGGGTGCAGAAGGGGAATTGGTCCTGACGACCTTAACCAAGGAGGCGTTCCCCATGGTGCGCTACCGCACCCGGGATATCACCTCCCTGGATTATTCCCCCTGTCCCTGCGGCCGGACCCTGGTGCGCATGAAAAAGGTTTTGGGGCGGAGCGATGACATTATCGTGATCAAGGGAGTGAAGGTTTTCCCTTCCCAGGTGGAATCCATCCTCCTGGAAGTGGAGGGGGTGGAACCGCGTTACCAGATCCTGGTGGAACAGGTGGGAGGAGTCGATACCCTGGAATTGAAGGTGGAGGTTAACGAACGGGTCTTCTCCGACGAAATTAAAAACCTCCAGAAGATCTCGGCCCAGATCGAAAGGAAGCTGAGGGAGATCATCGGAATCGGTGCCCAAGTGAAGCTGGTGGCGCCCGAGAGCCTTCAGCCCACAGACGGGAAGCTGGTCAAGGTCATCGATCGGAGGAAGAAATAGTCTAGCCTGGCGGGGGGAAAGAGGAAAGAAGTACTTGCTCCTGCAAAAGATAAAAGAAAAACGTAAACCCGATGAGGGTTGCCAAGGTGGTCAATCTACTAACTGGGAGGGATTGTCGATGAAAAAATTCGTTTTCCTGTCGATCGCGGTTCTGATACTAGGTTTTTCCATTCCCGGGGCCTTCGGCCAGGCCAAGCCGGTAGAGTTTTCATATTCCATCTTTTTCCCCGCCACCCACAAGCATACGATCCTGGCCGGGGAGTGGGCCAAGGAAATCGAAAAGAGGACCGGCGGAAAAGTGAAAATCACCCTCTTCCCGGGCGGAACCCTGACCCCGGCGCCCACCTGTTACGATGGGGTGGCGAAGGGCCTCTCCGATATTGGGATGTCGGTCCTCGCTTACACCAAGGGCAAGTTTCCCCTGACCGAGGTGATCGATCTCCCCCTGGGATACACCAGCGGGATAGAGGCCACAGCTTTGGTCAACCGGTATTACGCGAAATTCAAACCCAAGGAGTTTGACGAAGTCAAAATCCTATACCTCCATGCCCATGGGCCCGGGATTCTGCACACCAAGAAGGCGGTAAACAAGCTGGAGGAACTTAAGGGGTTGAGGGTCCGCTGTACGGGTACGGTGACCGAAATCGTCAAGGCCCTGGGGGGAGTTCCCCTGTCCATGCCCATGGGGGAAACCTACGATGCCCTCAACCGGGGGATGGTGGAAGGCTCCATGGCCCCCATCGAATCCCTGGAAGGATGGAAATGGGGAGAGGTGGTGAAATTCACCACGGAAAGCTACGGAGCTGCTTACAGC
>JACAEW010000221.1 GCA_013388675.1 Syntrophaceae bacterium
CAGCCCCATCCCCAGGGCGCACTCGCTGAGAATCCGGGTCAGGAAAAGAACCCCCTGCCCTCCTCTTCCGGTTATGGCGATTTGCATGTTCATGGAAGCCTCTTTGAGTGAGTTGCGAGTTGGGAGTTGTAACTGCCCTTTTTTCAACTCTCGACCCCCACCCCTCCCTTCACGATTCCTTACTCCTCGCTTTTATTGCTTCTTGCGGACATACCTGGATGCAGACCCCGCACGCCGAGCAAATGGTCTGATCGATCCGCGCAAGGCCGGTTTTTGTTTCCATCTCGATGGCCGGGCACTCAAAATCGTCGATGCAGACCCGGCAGCCGATGCAGTCTTCCCCGATTTCCACCCGTTCCGTTTTCTTCTTTTTTTCCACCCCCAGGTCCATGAGGCAAGGGTGCCGGCTGATGATCGCCGCCACCCCGCCCTCTTCCGACCGACAAACCTTGTCCGCCTCCTTCAGGGCCCGGGTCATGTCATCGAGGGAGTAAGGATCGACCACCGCAAGGGATTTCACCCCGCTGGCTTTTACCAGGTCTTCCAGGGAAATGGCTTGCCCTTTGCGCCCGCCCGCCAGGATTTCCATTCCCGGGGTCGGCTGATTGCCGGTCATGGCCGTGGTGGAATTGTCGAGAAGGACCAGGACGAATTTTGCCCCGTTGTGGACCGCGTTGATCAGCGGCGGCAGGCCCGCATGATAAAAGGTGGAATCTCCGATGGTGGCGATGATCGCGGGAAATTCCCCTCTCATCCGGTAGGCATGGTAAAACCCGGCAGCCTGGCTGATGGTCGCGCCCATGCACAGGACCGTGTCCACCGCCCCCAGGTTCAGCCCGAGGGTATAGCAACCGATGTCGCTGGGATAGATTCCGCCGGGAAAGGTCTGGCGGATGGCATAAAAGGCCGCCCGGTGGGGACACCCCGGGCAGAGGGTGGGCCTTCTTGGCTTTCCCGCGGAGGCCCGTCTTTGCGCGGGGGGCAATCCCGCAAATTTCCGGATACAGTCCTCCAGGACATCCGGGGTCAACTCACCCTCGGGCGGGATCGAACCATCCATCCTCCCCTTGACCCGGTCCCGTGAGGCAAGCTGCATCTCGATTACCGGACCGGGTTCTTCGATTACCAGGATGTCCCTGGAGGGACCGATTCTCTCCAGGATGAGGCCGGCGTTCAGGGGATAGGGCATCTTAACCTGGTAAAGAGCGATCTGGTTTTCCAGCTTGAGCCCTTTCAAAAGGTCGTAGGTGTGAGCCAGAGCGACACCGGAAGAAAGAATGCACTGGGAAGAGTTCTTGCCGCCCAAAATTTTTTCGGGGGACTTTTTCCCGTATTTTTCGGCAATGGTGGCGATCTTCTCGTTCAACTGTCGATGGAGAATCAAGCGATACCGGGGAGTGGCCGCCCACCTCTGGGGGTCTTTGAGGAAACCCGCAGGGATCGAGGGTTTGGGGATCTCTCCCAGAATAATACCCTGCCGGGAATGGCAGACCCGCGTGGTGGGCCGGATCATGACCGGGATTTCGAATTCCTCCGAGACCTGGAGGCCAAGTTGAATCATCTCCTTCGCTTCCCGCGGGCTGGAGGGGTCCAGGACGGGAATTTTCGCCATCATGGCCATCATCCGGCTGTCCTGTTCGGTCTGGGAGCTGTGGGGACCCGGGTCATCGGCGGAAATGACCACGAATCCCCCTTTTACCCCGGTATAGGCCGAGCTCATCAGCGGATCGCAGGCCACGTTCAGTCCGACCTGTTTCATACTGACCGCGGCCCGCCCCCCCGAATAACTGACCGCGAGAGCGGTTTCAAAGGCGACCTTCTCGTTGATGGACCACTCCCCCATGGCCGGGCTCTCGGCGGCCTTGGCCATCTGGACGAAGGAGGAGAGGATTTCGGAGGCCGGCGTCCCCGGGTAGGAGGCGGCAAAACAGCACCCATTCTCCAGAAGCCCCCGAGCGATCGCTTCATTCCCCAAAAGAATTTTTTTCATGAATGCTCCATTTTTGGGCCGCAGAGGGTACGGCAAGGGACGTTCGGGCCGTGCTCTCCGGGGCCAAAAATAAAAAAAGCCGCGGGCATTGAAATCTGCCCACGGCTTTTCAAGTAATCGATGATGTTATTCAGGCCGGTCTACGGGCAGACTCCTCCTCTCTTTTTGCCCCACCACCACCACCAGAGATTCAGAATTCGGCTCCCCATGAAACCTTCCTCGAAATTTCTATCTTTTTACTACGCGTCCGCCACTCTTGTCAACATTTTTTTTCGCGCCTATTCATTGAAGGAAAACTTCAAATTCCAGGACTCCCCCTTCTCCGCCCGATTCCCTTCTCAGCGCTTGGACTCTCACCCGATCCCCCTTCTTTTTGAAAACCAGCTCGATCCGCAAATCTTCCACCTTCTCCACGGATGTTCCATCGATGGAGAGGATGACGTCTCCCTTCTTCATCCCTGCTTTTTCGGAAACGCTTCCATGGGAAAAGCCCCGGATGAGCACTTGTCCTTTTTCTTCGGCCAGGCTCACCATGAGCCGGGGCGTCCCTTCGAAGGGAACGGATCCCGGATTCACGATAAAATGGGCAATCCCCTTCTCCGGTTCTCCATCGTTTAGCAGAATCGCGTAATCGAAGCCGTTCCTCCTTGCCGCTCGACTGGGAATCCCGGAGCCGTATGCCAGGTGCCCGGTTCCCGCCAGCACGACCATCTGCGAATCCGGGTTTTCTTTCAGGAAGCGGTCGATGGACTCGGCCATGGTCTCATCCCACAGGATTTGTGCCTGGTGGAAGAAATCGAAATTCTTGGCCTCAAACGAGGGGTGTTCCCCAAAGACCTTCTCCAGCCTCTCCCGGTAGGCGCGGTCCGAAAAATCCATCTGGGGAGGGATGAGCTTTTTCTCTTCCTCCGAAAGGGAGTCGAGGCCGGCCGTCCCCACCTTCTCGGTGATCTCGCGCTGGATATTCAAAGCCACGACCGGGATCTTTTCCCCCCGGGCAAACTGGAGGATGGGGCGATAGAGGTGGTAATCAAAATTCCATCTCTTGAAATATTCGCTATTCTTCAGGAAGGCTCTTTCATCGATCCGGCCGCTGATATAATCGTCCAGGGCCTTCTGAAAAGGCCGCTGGAACATCTCCATGCCGATGGCCAGCCTCTTCCCCATTCCATGGAGGGCCTTGATGATTTCGAGCTGGGCCAGATGGTGGGAGTACTGGTCGTGGGTCTCCCCCACGTAGATGATTTTTTTATCGGCAACCTGCCGGATGATCTCGGGGAGGCTCTTGATCGCGGAAAGATCCACCCCGGTCGCTTCTTTCCCCAAATTCCTTACCAGGCCTTGGTCGGCGGTTTGCAAATTTTTCCTAACATTCTCCCCGCCTTCGAAGGAAACGAAACTAAACTTTCCGTAGTGGCGGATTTTGGGAAAGGCCGCCCTACACTCCTCGGACGACTCCGCATGGAGAATGGCGATAACCTTTTGGGGATTCCATGGGTTTTCTTTTATGGTCATGCTGAAGCCCCCTTCGGCTTCGATTCGGCCATACAGCCTCTCCGCCAGGGGATTCTTTTTATCCAGGATCACCGCGGAATGGGCTTTCAGATTATCGCCCTTTACAATTCCCGCCCCTTTGATTGTCGCCCCCATTTTTTGAAAATGATCGATGGCCCTTGCATAGACCTCTTCCCTGGAAGGGTCTGGAATCAGGAAAAGCTTTTCTTCATTCAGGAACCGGGCGATGACGGGAGGGAACTCGCCATCGGACAGGATCCGGGCCAGATCATAGTTTTCATCCAGGACAATTCGGCGGGGATAATGGTCCAACAGAACCTTCACTATAGTTTTCTCCTTCTCCACCGGGAATCGATGCCGGACCGGGCCGAAGTTGGAATAGAAGGAAACCGGAAGGTTTAAAGAATAGGCCCTTCCTTGTTGCCGGACCTCAAACTCCACCTCGAACTTCCCATCTAGAGCCTTTACCTTAACCTCCCCAAGCTCAAACTCGGCCAGTCCTTTTTCATCCACCCATTGCCGGAAGAACCGTTCCAAATCTCTTCCCGAAGTCAGCTCAAAAGCCCTCTGCAAATCCTTCCAGGCGGCGGGTTGAAATCGATGATCGGCGGTAAACCGCTTTAAAGAATCAAAAAAGGCTGCCTCCCCCACCAGGTTTTTCAGCATGTGAAAGACCAGGAGGGCCTTTCCGTATCCGATCGCCTGGGAGGACCGGTTGTTCCGTCCTCGGAAATGCTTCAAGGGGACCTCGTTCTTCCGGTTCACGTAGCTCTGGTAATCGATGAGGGCCCCTTTCCGATACTCGAAACCCTTCCCCTTTTGTTCTTCGTAAAAATGGTCTGCCAGGTAAGTCGTCAGTCCCTCCGCCCAGTTCCCTTTTCCGTAATCCACGTAAACCAGGTTCCCGAACCACTGGTGAAGGATTTCATGGCCCAGCGAGGTCCCGAGGATGAAGGGAAGCCTGATCGCTCCCTGACCCAGGAGGGTGTAGGTGGGCATGGAATACCCCGTGGGCAAAAAGTGTTCGACGATGGAAAATCTCTTGTAGGGATATGCCCCGAGCATTCTCCCGTAAAGTCCCAGGAAACGCTTCGCAGCCTCGATGTAGGCCGGCGCCAGATTTTCATCCTCGGGGAACAAATAGGTGTAGATCTCCACCCCCTCCTGGCGATCCCGGGTCACCCGGAAGCGATGGCTGGCGATGAGGGTCAGGTTTTCCAAAGGATGGGGAAAGAGGAAAGAAAAAGCCTTTTTTCCGTCTTTCCTTTCGATTTCTATGGTTTGAGCCTCCGATACGGCTTCGTAACTATCCGGAAGCTCTGCGGTCAAACGATAATTGCACAGTCCCCCCAACCGGGGGTACCAGGCCCCGGCCAGGAATATTCCTCTCTCGTCGATCACTCGAGAAGGAACGCCCGGCCCTCCTGTGCCGGACATGGAACCCGATCCCTGAAGGGGTTGGAACGCTCCGGTGTAGCGGATTTCTGCTTTATCTCCGGGGTTTAAAGGGATGGTCAGGAGGGTCCTTCGCGCAGGGACCTCGATCGGATTTCCGTTTACCGAGACCTCCAGGACCTGAAGGTCTTCCCTGCGAATCTTTAACTCCTGGTACTGCGGAACTCTTATGGTGGCTAGCCCGGTTAGGCGCGAAGCCTGGATGTCGAAGGAGACTTTGAGGTGATAACTCGGGAAACTTTCCCCTGAAGCCGGGAAACCATGACTGGAGACGGGAAGAAATAGGAGGAAGAAAATCAGAAGGCCCAATGCCATATTTTATTATATCGCACCTCTGCTCGTTTCTCAGCCATGGAAAAGACCTGCGGCAAATCGTTTTTACTGCGGCATGGCCGGAAACATAAGAGGATTTAAACATGATCCTTCCGTAAAAAGTCAATTTCCCCTCCCCTGGCGGGAGGGGATGAAGCGGAGGGGGATGAATAAGGAATTGAAATCCTTCCATTCATCACCCCCACCCCAACCCTCCCCCATCCAGAAGGAGGGATTTTTTCCTTTTTACGAGTTCATCAAACATGGGGTTTGGAAGGCGGCGACGCGATGATGGAAAGAAAGCGGGGCGCTACGGCAGGACCGAGGCTTACCTCACGGGAATTGACTTTGCCTCGTTTTGGGGAAGGCTGCACAGGTAGGGCTCCATCACCCCCACCCCTTTGCAGTGGGGACAATCGGGCGCCCCGGGCAGATTTAATTTTCCAATCCCGTGGCAGTGAGGGCATTCATCATTCTCAATCACCAACCTATTTAGCTCAAGATCAACGTCCATCAAAGGTCCCCCTGGAATAGTCCAATCAAATTCCGCAAGGGGAGCTGCATAAGCCATGCCAATCAATCCCCGCTCAAGAAAAGAGCGATTGCATGAAATGAACAATGCTATCGAGGATTTAACCCCTTGGAGAGAGCATGAAAAGGGCGGGGTTTAACATTTTTGAACACTTCTCCCGAACCAAATGTTCCCTTTTATCCGCGATTGCGGGAGACTTCCTCGCCTCCAAGGCGACACATCTCCCACCAGGGCCCGTCATCGCTTCCTTCTAATACCCCAAGTTCTCGCCCACGAGCTTCACATGGATACGTCCTTTGATCCTCTGACGTTCGATGACCGTCCAGACGTTGCAGATTCGGGCCGGGGCTTTGCAGTCCACGCAAATCCCGTTCTCCGCGCAAGGGGTCGGGATGTTCATGCGAATCGCGTTTACGGGACCCGAGTAGTTTTTCGTCCTGGCCATGGCCGTTTCCACATCCGGAACCACTTTGTTCATCCCTGTGATCAGAATGACCTTTTTCGGGCCGAAAATCATCGCCGCCACCCGGTTGCCCAATCCATCGAGATTGACCAATTTTCCATCCAGAGTTATGGCATTCGTGCTTGTGATCATGACATCGGCCAGCAGGCCTTTCCTCCTGGGTTCCAGCGAATCTTCGAAGGAAAGACCGGGCTTAAAGGGGTCGATGACCTCAACCCCGGCTATTTGGGCGATCCTCGGCCAAAGGTCCATCGAGACTGCGCTCATCGAACCGCAACGATAGACGGTGGAATTTGGGGGGATCATGGCAATCACTTCATCCCTGGCTTGAGCCGCCCTGGCGGCGTAACTTCCCTCCATCCCCCGTTTTTCCAGCTCTTGGATGATCTTCTTGGCTACCTGTTCATTCCATTTCATCTGGTGACTGTCCATGATTGACCTCCCCATGCTTTCTTTCTTCAGCGCTATGGGCATAAAGCCCTTTCCAGCGCGCTTTTCGAAGGTTCACCCGGCCCTTTGGGTCAAAGCGGATTCCCTCCTTTTCGAGCAATTTTCTTTGACGGAGGGCCCCATCTCCCCGGGAGCGGGTGCTGATCTCTCCTTTTGAATTGATCACCCGCTGCCAGGGAACATCGGTCCGCCCCCGGAGGGCGGCCATGGCGTAGCCGACCATTCGAGCTGTGCACCAGTCCACGATCTTGGCGATCTGCCCGTAGGTGGCCACTTTCCCCGGGGGAATCTGCCGTACCACACGATAAATCCTTGCATATCCAGGCTTAATTTCGGGTTTTTCTATCTCCTTCGCCCACCCCGGGGCGATTCCACTCGATCTTCTTTTTAGTAAAGCGGTTTTCATTCAACGACTGGAATAAACCGAGAGGACGCTGAAAGCTCCGCGCCCTCTCCGGTCAAGTTGATTACAGCATGAATATGGCCACGATGAGAACCCCCACGAAACCAAGCATTGTCGGCCATAGGTTGCGGCGGGCGATTTCTACCGGGTCCGTACCGGTGATGGCGGCAGCCGGGATAACCGCCCAGGGAATGATGCAGCCACCACCCACAGCCACGGCAAAATACTGCCCCAAAGCGGCGAGGGTGGCGGTATCCAGCTTCGTCGGCCCTCCCAGAGCCTGAGCCAAAGTCCCCACCAGGGGCAATCCCGAGAACCCCGAACCGTCCAGGCCGGTAATTCCTCCCACCACGGCCTGGATGATCGCAATGGGAATCTGGCTCAAGGGGACTGTACTGGCCAGGGCCTGCCCCAAATCAAAGAGGAGCCCTTTGGCCCCTTCACCAAAAATGGCCTTGGCCGTCCCCGGAGACCCCATGAAGAAGAAACTGGCGATCAGGAACACGGGCGCAAAGATCCGGACTCCGAACATGAAGCCGGCCCTCGCATGCTGGGAGAGCTTTTCAAACCCTTCCCTCCCATAGACCCCCAGGCCGACCAAAACCATGACCACCCCCACGGTGCCTCCAAGGAGGGCGGTGGCATCTCCCCCCCGCAGTTTGAAGACCAGCATCCCCACGACGTCGAGGGCAAAGAGGACGGCGATCACCCCCAGGGCAAGCCGTTTGAATCCCGGAGCGGCTTTTAACCACTTTTCCTTCTCCTCCCTTTCTGCGGCGGAAGCTTCGAAGGGCGCCCATTCGATGGGTTTTCCGGCGCTGCCCCGGATGTCCTTCATGACCGAACGGAAAGACAGCGGAAGAGCGATGGCCGCGAAGACGATCAGCATGGGAAGGCTTCTCCACATGACATCCCCCACTGCCACGTTCGCCGCCTTGGCGGTAATCCCGGGAGCCCCCTGGATGATATAATCCGTGGTCAGCGCGCATCCATAACCGAACATGCTGATGGCCATGGCCGCGCTGATGGGAGGCAACCCCGCCTTGATGGCCCCGGGGAGCAGGAGAGCGCCCACCAGGGCAATGGCCGGGGATGGCCAGATGACCCAGGCTACAATCATGATCACGAACCCCATGACCCAGAAAGCGACCCCCGGGGATTTGATCATCTTCTGGACCGGGCGGAACATCATCTCGGCCAGCCCGGTCTCTTCCAGCATTTTGGCCATGGCAACAATGATGGAGATGATCACCACGATCCCGAGGAGTTCGCTGGCGGCGACGGTGATGGAGTTGAAAATCGCCTGCACGGCCTTGACCATGCTCCCTGTGATGACCCAGGAGAGGAGGAAAGACCCGATAATACAAACCAAAGGGGTCTCCTTTCTTAAGGCCATGGTGATAAGAATCAGGATGATGAAGAGTGCATAAACCCAGTGTGCCGCAGTCAATTCAACCATACCCCACCTCCTTTAGGAATTCGGAATGCGGATCGCGGATTGCGGACTCATGGATCCATACCTACCGCAATCTGAATCCTCCATTCCCGGTCAGGCATTGACGTTTGATGAGCTCGAAAAAATCAAAATTTCATGGAATCCGTCATCCGGTTAGAATTGAGACCCAGCCGTTGAGATGGTCCTCGATTTTCGTCAGAACGACATCCGAACCCCGGCTTTCGCCGAGGGGACGCCTCGGGAGAATTCCTGCAGGATCATTACGTTTGTTTTAGGAAAAGATGCCGGCCATGCCCGCTTTGTCCACCCTCTCCCGGATTTTCTTCGGGTCTGTCGTATAAAGACCTTTTTGCTTCATCCGCTCGAAATAGACCGAGCCGGAGAAGGTGTATTTGTAGCCCAGCCCTTCTTCGGTCTCCATCTGGGCGCGGACATATTGGATGGCGTCTCCCGTGGCCAGCGTGGTTGGAAGGGTGAGCGGCTTTTCCTTTCGGGCATAGCGTGCGGCGTTGTACCCGGCCAGCGTTCCGGTGACAATGGCCTCCGTGTGGCCCACCAGCAGCCCGGCTTTCTCCCCGGCGCAGAACAGGTTTTCGATTCCCTTAACCTTCAAGGTGTCGTCCCGGGGAGCCATGCCCACGTAGCGGATGGAATTGCCCAGGCCTCCGGCGTAGGGGTCTTCGTAACGGGCGTTCTCGAATCCGGGAACCTGGCGCAGGGCCTCCAGGGGAAAGTAGGGGGTCATCAGCTTGGCGTGGCCCGTATCCAGGAGGATCAGGTTGTCCGCGAATTCGGGAAGGGCATACTGCTGGCAGGCCTTGATGGAGAGCTTTCCCCCCATGCGTAAAGCCGGGGGCAGGGGCACGATCACCACGCCCTTCTGATTCAATTCGCGGACGATTTCGGGGGAGAGGGACTCCTTGAAAAGCTTGCAGGAGCCGCTGAAGGCCCCGATCTGGTTTCCTTTCTTGGAGATCATCTCCTGGACTCCGCAGCGGGCCGTCAGGCTGACCCGTCCCCCGAAGGAAGGGCAGCGGAGGATGCACATCGCGCAGCCGTTGCCGTATTTGTTGCATTGGCCGGGGGGCCCGGCCGTGCCGGTGGAATCGATAAAGGCGTCCCCTTCAAACCGGACCTTTTCCTCGCCCGTCTTTCCGCTGACGGCCAGGATTTTCCCTTCTTTCATCTCCACGTCTTCGATCCGGGTGAAAAGGTGGGCCTGTACTCCTTTGCTTAGCAAAAATCTTTTTACCACCGGCTCCATGGAAGCTACATTGTAGAGGGAGAGATGGAAGTGCCCCGGGAACTCCATGTCCCGGTGGAGGGAATTCTGGTCGGTAAGCTGGAATATCTCCCCGCCGCCCAGGGCCAGCATCTCCTCGGTCGCCGTGTAGCGGCCGTTGTTTCGCATGATTCCGCCCACCAGCCCGGTCCCCAGGAACATGTCGGTCCTCTCCACCAGCAGAACCTCCGCCCCCTGTTTCCTGGCGGATAGGGCTGCCGCGCATCCTCCCCATCCCGCGCCGACAACGATGACTTTCATGCTGGCCTCCATCCTTCTTTCTCCCCCTTTTTTACCCACGAAAAGACGGGGGGCAATTCGGTAATCTCCGACTCGCTCACAATATCGAGAAAGACCGGAGCCCTGGAAGAAAAAGCCCGATCGAGACCCTCCTCTAATGCATTCGGAGTCTCGATATGGAACGCTTCTAACCCGAAGGCCTCGGCCAGGGGGGCCATGTTCGCCGCCGTGAAGTCCACGGACTGGAATTTTCCTTTGCTGTGCAGGGCCTGCAGCGCTTTGATCCAGCCGAAACAGCCGTTGTTGAAATGGATCAGAACGGCCGGTATTTTCAATCGCACCAGGGTTTCCAATTCCCCCGCCGACATCCCCAGGCTGCCGTCGCCGAAGAGGGCCACCAGTTGCGCCTCGGGCCTGGCCAGGTGGGCTCCAACAACCGCCGGGATGGAATAACCCAAGCCGCCAAAGGAACGGGGAATCAGGAACCGGGAGCCGCCCCCCTGCAGTTTCAGGAAGCGGGTGATATAAGGGGTGGGGGTTCCGGCGTCCGCGATTACGATGGCGGGCGAGGAAAGCTTCTGGTTTAATGCATGGATGATCCGCTGGGCCTTGATGGGAATGGCATCCGAGTGGAGCGAGGGCTCCGACTGCTCCCAAAAATCGGCCCTCTTCCTGTTCAACTCATCGACCCAAGGGGACGGCTTTCGAGGTTTCCCTTCTTTCTTTAGCAGTTCGACCAAGTCCCGAACGACCAGGCGGGCATCCCCGCCGATGTCCAGGGTGTTGGCGAAGTTATTCGAAAGCTGCAAAGGGTCCAGGTCGATCTGGATGATTTTGCGGGTCGGGTTGTAGGATGGGAGCGTCCAACGGATGGTGGATACGGACCCTCTTTTGCAGCCGATGTAAAGAAGAAGATCGCCCTCCTCCACCGCTTGGTTGGCGTAGGGATGAAAGCCGTTGTCGCCCACGACTCCGAGGGCCAGGGGGTGGTCATCGGGCATGATCCCCTGCCCGGAAATGGTCGTGACCACGGGGGCGGCGAGCCACTCCGAAAGGGCCAGGATTTCCTGGTGGGCCTGCGAGTGGTTGGCGCCACCGCCGGCGATGATCACCGGTCGGACCGATTTCAGAAAATGCTGGACGGCCTCTTCCAGGACTTTCCGGCTTCCCCGGGTCCGGTAGGCCGGGTAATCGATGCATTCCAGCTCGGCAAAGATCGCCTGCCGGCCCAGGGAGAATTCCCCCGTCATCACCTCCTGGGGAAGAGCCAGGTGGACTGCACCCGGACGGCCGGTGGTTGCCACCCGGAAGGCCCGCCGGACGGTCTCGGGAATCTTCTCGGTCAGTTTCAAAAAGCTGGACCATTTGGCGATGGGCTCGAAGAGCTTGTGGTGGTCGAGGGCGGTGATCGCCCCCCGGCCTTCGTCGGCCAGGGAGATGTCGGAAGTGAAAAGAATCACCGGGATGGATGAAGCGTTGGCCTCTGCCACCCCCGGGACCGAGTAGAGCGCCCCGGCCCCGCTGGGACATTCGCAGACGCCCGGCTTGAAGGAAATCCGCGCATAGGCATCGGCCATAAAGGTAGCCGATCGCTCATCCCGGGCCATGATATGCCGAATCTTAGGAGCGGCATCGTAGATGGCCTCGTAGAGGGGAAGGCTGGTGTCTCCGGGAACGCCAAAAATCGCCTCCACCTTATACTCCAAAAGCATCTGAATTAATACCTCTGCCCCTTTCATCGTCCGCCTCTCTCGTGGGTCAAGATGGAAGTAACCGGAAATCGCCGATTCGATCCCTAAGCTGATGAAATACTAACAAATTTGCGTCCCCGAAACAACCATTCCCCCCGCCACGGTTACTAAGGAGTCCATAATTGACTGGAAATGCTTTTCTAAAATCTCCCCCCACCCCTCTTTTTCAAATCCCGCGAAACGCGGGACTCCCTTTGGTAATAGCAACCGAATTTCCACTTTTCGGTTTTTTACCTTCCCCAGGGTTTCTCCTCCGCCGCCTTTCTCCCGGCAATTCGGCCGAAGGCCCAGGCCTCGGGATAATTACTGCCCCCTTGATATAAGAACCCGAAGAACGAGCCAACTTCCCCCGCTGCGTACAAACGCGGAATCGGCCGGCCGCTGTAATTTAGAACCTGGCAGGCTTTATTGCGCCTGGGGCCTCCCTGCGTGTTCACCAGCGTGAGAGCCAGCTCGACGGCATAATAGGGGGGTGTTTCCAGCGGAACCAACGAAGCTCCCGGTCTCCCGAACTGAGGATCGCGGCCCTCCATGCAGGCCTGGTTGAAACTGCGCACCGTCTCCTCCAAAGATGGAGCATCGGCTCCGATCTTTCCGGCCAGGCCCGCCAGAGTATCGGCCTGAAACACCCACCCCTGATCGATCTCCGCTTTATTGTCCCGGCTCCATTCGTAAATCTTATGGACTGTGGGATATCCCACCGGCCCGCCCCAGAGATCCTTAAAATGTTCCTGTGTGCTAGCCACGGGCCCCCTTCGGCGGTAGGTTTCGTCAAAGACCATATAGGCGGGCAGGTTCCAATACTCTGCTCGTTCGTGGTCAAAGAAAAGAATCTCCAGGGGAGCTTTGCGGTGAATCAGGCTCGTGTTTTCGGGCATGAACCTTTTCCCGTATTTATTGACGAAGACGAAGCTCCCTTCGGGCATGGCCCTTCCCAGGCCGGCCCCTACCGCCGTGCCGAATTTCTGGCTGGGCTTTCGCGCGCAGAAGGCCCCCCATTCTATGGAGGCGATGTGCCATAACGCCGCTCCGACCTCGGAGGCCATTTTGATACCGTCCCCCGTGTTGCCGGGTGTTCCCCATGGGAAAATGTAATCGGTAGCTCCGGGAAAATGAAAATCCGCCAGCATCGCCCGGTTGTATTCGTACCCGCCGCACGCGAGGATGACTCCTTTGCGGGTCAGGATCGTTATTTCCTTCCCCTTGGTCACCGCTTTTGCCCCGATGATCTCCCGGGTTTGGGGATTCTGCATCAGAGACTTGGCAGGCGTTTCCATGAGAATATCGACCTTCCGGCTCTGGACCAAGTTGTGAAGAATCCGAAATCCATCCGCGCCCGTGGGGCTGACTTGGATGCGTTTCACCCGGCCGTTCAGGAAGGAGGGAAAATAGGCGGGTTCCGTCCGCCGGACCTTGAATTCTATTCCCAATTCGGTTAGCAGCCGGGGGATATTGATCATTTCCTCCGCAAAGGAATGGATCATCTCCTCATCCGCCGTGCCGAAGGAGAGGGCCCGGTAATACGGGATGGCTTCTTCGAGGCTCCCGGGAATTACCATGGCTCCCGCGCAAACCCCGCTGTTTCCCCCTGGGTATTCCAATTTTTCGATGACCAGCACTTGCGCTCCGGCATCGTGGGCAGCGATCGCGGCGTTCGCCCCGGCTGCTCCGTATCCCACGATCAAAACGTCCGTTTCATAATCCCCCTTCGGGATGATTGAAACAGGCGTCCCTCGCCGGCTCATCCGCTTCTCTGCCGCACCCGTTCTGCCTGCACCCGACCCGCATGAACCTCGCGGTTTTTTCTTCCCCCGAGCCGACTTCTTCGCTCTTTGTTTGTTCCTCTTTTCCGCCATGCTCCCCTCCTCTCAGCTTGCAAGCCTTTCGTAGAACCTTTTGAAACCCGGGGCAAAATCCCACCCATCCACGGTGAAATCCAGGACCGCCGGGACTCCAGCCCGGGTGGCCTTCAGGGCCCTTTGTAAGGCGGGTCGGATGTCCTGCGGTTTTTCCACTCTCTCTCCGTAGCAGTTGTTGGCCTCGGCGATTTTAACAAAGTCGGGTTGGACTTCATAATCGGTGGAGATAAAACGGTTTCCCCGGTTTCGCTGGCCGAATTTGATCCATCCCAGGCTGTAGTTGTTCAGGACCAAATAGGTGACCGGTGCCTTATGCTGGGCCGCCGTGGCCAGTTCCTTCATGAACATCTGGAAGGCCCCGTCCCCGGTGGTGCAGACCACATCCCTTCCGGGCACGGCCAGCTTGGCCCCAATCGCTGCCGAACATCCCCCACCCATGCAGGTCTGCTCTCCCGGGGTCACGCAGGAGTTGATGTCTCCCACTTTGTAATACGGCCAGTAATAAGACCACAGGTCCTGCGAACCGTTTTCATTCACCAGAATGGTGTTCTTGCCGAAGACCTCATAAAGCTCCCGGACGATTCTCTTGGTTTTCAGGGGGATCGACGAGTCCTTCAGGCACTCCCGCCCGACCCGGGCTTCGTAAGCCTCCTTGGCCTTCAGCAGCCTGGCCACCCGGGCATTCGGGTTCCGCTTTTTCAAACCCGCCCTTTGAAGCTCCCCGATGAGCGCCTCCAGGACCAGCTTGATATCCCCCACGACCGGAACATCAGGAACCCAGTTCCGTCCCATTTCCTCCGGGTCCAGGTCCACCTGAATATACTTGGCCTTTTTAGGAAAGAATCTCTGTTCGCCGGATTGAAAATCCTCGTTCCGGGAGCCCAGGGTTATCAGTAGGTCCGTCTCTGCATAAACTTTTTCTCCGATCGGGGAAAAATAAAGGCCAACGAGTCCAAAGGCCAGAGGATGCTCTTCGGAGAGGATGCCCCTTCCGCAGGGAGTGGTCATGAGGGGCATGTTCAAAAGTTCGACGATTTTTTTCACTTGATCGAAGGCCCGGGAGCTGATCGCCCCTCCCCCGGCTACCAGGACCGGCCGTTTCGCTTTCCGTAAGAGAGCCGCTGCCTCTTTGATTTTTTGCGGGTCCCCCGCAGTCCTCAAGGGGTACTCCACGGGCAGATAAGGAGATGTTTTAGCCTCCTCGGCCCCTGTATCCCGGGGGATATCGATGAAAACCGGCCCAGGTCTTCCTTGCGTGGCCAGGGAGAAGGCCCGCCGCATGACCCAGGAAATCCGGTCCGGCTCTGTGACCCGCTCGCTCCACTTGGTGATGGGTTTCATGATGGAGACTTGGTCAACCTCCTGAAAGGCTCCCATGCCGGCGTTCGCCCGCTTGGAGCTGCACCCGATGGCGATCAGCGGGAGGCAGGCAGAGTAGGCTTCGAGAATGCCGGATACCAGGTTGGTCACTCCCGGCCCGGCCGGAGCGTAGCAGACCCCGGGTTTCCCCGAAATTCGGGCATATCCCATGGCCATGAAAGGCCCCGCGCTTTCCTCCCGCACCAGCACCGTCTTGATTTCTGGGACATCGTAGAGGGCGTCATAAAAAAGCTCCCCCCCGGGCAAACCAAAGATGTACTCCGTCTTTTCCGCCTTCAGCGCCGAAACGATTTCCTGCCACACGTTCATGGGAAGACCTCCTGCCTGCTCAAGGTGGGACCAGACTCGCGAATCTTTTCTGGTCTGCAAAGGATGTTGGGAGAATATCACAAAAAGGGGGGATCCTTCATCATTTTCTAGGGCCTATTCCCCCCGCCTGTTCAACCCCTCATGAAAAGCGGAGCCTTTCGGCCTTTTCCAGCCCAGTATCCCTTTAGGAAAAGGCGGCAAGAAACCCGGCCAAAGATATTTGCAATTCCATTCCGGTCCTTTCCTCCTTTCATAGGTGAGGAACGGGCGGAGGAGAATCGATAGATCATCCCCTTCCCCGACTAGGAGCGGAAAAATAGGGCCCTTCGTAGCAGCCCGACGATAGGGGCGGTTCGCGAAGCGCCCCTATAAAAAATATCATTCATCCAACCATGCATTTTTGTTTGCATAATCCGCTAAGCGCCTAAGGGGATTCATTTTTCAAGTGTTAGGAAAGAATTTAAGGAGTGATGAGGGGTTTATCTAGCCGCTGGAAATGGAGGATATGAATGAAATGGCGATAAATCAGATTCAGCTTGGCAGATAGTGTCAGATTTCTCCCGACTGCTTGCTTCACCCACAAGTGCACAACGGCCGGTTTAAAATTGGAGTGAGGATTGCCGTTTGAATTGTGGTGCTGGGATGGTATAATCGCTTTAAACACAAAGTAAAAGGTTCTGGATTAATCAAGGATGCATTCATATTTAAGAGTTGGAAAATCCATTATGATCGCTGAGGAACAGCCTGGCGATATTTATACTGCAACGATTTATCCGGCTCTCCCTGGAATTGATGTCCATTCCCTTCATGAAGCGGAATCCTCTGTTCTTCATGCGATACCTCATTTGCGCATCGACACGGTCAATGCTTGTAACCTTAATTGTGTATTTTGTCATACGGATTTCAGTGCCGGGATAAAGCACATGGAAACTGACGACTTTGCCTTTGTCATGTCTCCCGCTACACTGCCTTGCCTCAAGATGATCACTTTGGGATGTGCATTTGAGCCTCTCTTAGGCAAGCATTTCGATGAATTTCCAAGCATTATTCAACGCCAACGTGGAAAAATCACTGTTGAGATCGTCACGAACGGAACCTTGCTACATAAAAAAGACCTTGTTCCTTGGGTTGAATTAGGTTTGACAAAGCTTTATGTCTCTGTGTTTAGCCATATCGATTTTGTTTATGAAAGAACAGGTCGTGGTGGTGCGCGCCTCCAGCAAATCGAAACAAATCTCTTAAACGTGCGGAAACGATTCCCGAATATTGAAATCGTTCTGGTTAATCCGGTTTGCAAGGCAAATGATGTTGACCTTCCTGGCTTTTGCCGTTGGGCTTTCGAACACATAGGAGCCTCATCTGTTGACATCCGCCGCGCTTTTTTTGTCGACAATCCTTCCCCGGGGCATCCCGCATTTACGTACAAGACCGCCGCTACCGAAGAGCTTGGAAGAAGTCCGGTTCTCACAGATGTTGAATGGAAGATGATTCTCCAGAGTTGTTCAAAGTATATAAGCGGACCCCCCACCTGCTTGAACGTACCAACTTCGGAAATTAATTTCGATAGTGTGAGGCTTGATCCATTGATAAGAACGCGTATTGGGATGGCCAAATTCTTGGGTAGGATTAGCTTTCTTTTCAGGGGGATTCGGGGGACTTTGCGGGTTTAGGTGACGTGGCCATTACCTATTGAAGTATTGAATTCTGGCGTGTAGTGTTTTATGTTTTAGTGTTTTAGGAAACGCTGCTTAGTTTCTTAGTTATTTTATTTGGGAGTAAACCCTGCTCCCCAGGGAAACCAGATGAGAGATCGCTCCTGACGATAAATTCAGCTCCTTCATCAATTGGGCGCCGGTGATCCCTGCCTTCTCTTTGGCCAGATA
>JACAEW010000199.1 GCA_013388675.1 Syntrophaceae bacterium
GATTTACGGCGTGAAGATTTGCCGGGTTCCCGGCGTTGAACTCAGCGAAAGAATCTGCGCCCTCGCGGCGCAAAAAGGATACCGCGTGTTCATCTACGGAGCGCGGGAAGAGGTTAACCGCAGGGCGGCGGAGGTCTTGCAGGAGCGTTTCCCGGCCATCCGGATCGCGGGCAGGGCCAACGGTTATCTTCCAGAAGATCAGATGGGGGATTTGATCGATCGGATCAATCTCTCCGGGGCCGAAATTCTTTTCGTCGCCCTGGGGTCGCCCAAGCAGGAATTATGGATCAGCCGGTTCAGGGAGGACCTTAAAACCGTCCGGGTTTGCCAGGGAATCGGGGGCACCTTGGACACCCTGGCAGGAACGGTGCGGCGGGCGCCGGAATTCTGGTGCCGCTGGAATGGAGAGTGGCTGTATCGCCTTCTCGCGGAACCGCGAAGAATCAAGAGACAAAGAGTGCTGCCCCTTTTCGCCACTCAGGTCATTTTCCTGAAGTTCCGCAACCTGATGAACTTGCCCGCCTGATCGGGCGGCTTCGCACCGCCGGCAAGGTGCCCGCCTTTCGCCCATGCCGCAGCCATCCTTGCGCGGGCTCCATCCTCCGCCCCGGAGCCCTGGAGAGGAATAGGGAAATGAAAGTATTTCTCGTCGCCGGAGCGCGGCCCAATTTCATGAAGATCGCCCCGCTGTACCGGGAATCGCTCCACCGCCCGGGAGTTGAATGCCGGATCCTTCACACCGGCCAGCATTATGATTACCGCATGTCCCTAGCCTTCTTTAAGGACCTGGAGCTCCCAGCGCCGGATTACTACCTCGACGCCGGCCCGGGAACCCATGGCGTACAGACGGCCAAAATCATGGTGGCCTTTGAACGGGTGTGCCTGAAGGAAAGGCCCGATTGGGTGGTGGTTGTTGGAGACGTGAACTCGACCCTGGCCTGCGCCATCACCGCGAAAAAGCTGGGGATCGCCGTGGCCCATGTGGAGGCGGGCCTGCGGTCTTTCGATCTGTCCATGCCCGAGGAGATCAACCGGATTGTCACCGACTCGGTGAGCGACTGCTTCCTGGTCACCGAGGAGAGCGGAATGCAGAATCTGATGCGGGAAGGAAAGCCCGCTTCGCGGGTCCATTGCGTCGGAAACGTCATGATCGACAACTTGTTTCACCAACTCGAACGCCTGGGGAACGGAAACGGCTACCGTCTTTCCACCCGCCGGGTGAAAGAAGAAAACAGCCCTTATGCCTTCCTCACCCTGCACCGTCCTTCGAACGTGGACGACCGGGAGACCTTTTCGGGCATCGTCGAGGCATTGAACGAGATCGCTTCCGAGCGGGCCATTCTCTTTCCCGTACATCCCCGGACGAAGAAAAAGATTGCCGAATTCGGCCTCGATCTTTCCCCCAACATCCGGCAGCTTCCGCCGCTGGGTTTCCGGGAATCTCTCTGCCTCTGGAAGGATTCCGAGGCGGTCCTGACCGACAGCGGCGGCCTTCAGGAGGAGACCACGGCCCTGGGCGTTCCTTGCATCACCATCCGGGAAAACACGGAGCGTCCGGCGACCGTGGAACTGGGCACGAATATTCTTGCCGGGACGAAGAAGGAATCCATCTTACGCGCCTACCGAAGCAGCCCAGAGAAAAGGAACCGTTATACTGTCCCACCCCTTTGGGATGGTCGCGCCGCCCGCAGGGTGTGGGAGGTCCTCCTGAACGGGGGTTCCGGGGCAGGTCCGGCCGGGACCGGAGGGACGAAGTGAACCTTTCATCCCTTACAAAATCTCCGGCCTTGCCGATCATATGGTTATATGCGGCCCTCCTCGCCGGCATCTACCATTTCGCCTTTTCCTGGCTGATCCAGCACGACTGGCCAAGGGAGGATTACAACTACGCCTACCTGATTCCCCTGGTCGTACTCTACCTGGTCTGGGAAAAGCGGCGGGACCTCGCTGCTGTCCCCGCTTCCTCCACCTGGAAGGGAATTCTCCCTTTCATTATGGGTATCCTCCTCTTCTGGGCCGGCCAGCTGGGGGGCGAGATTTTTTCCGTTTACCTGTCCTCCTGGCTGATTGTCTCATCCCTCCTCTGGGTACATTGGGGATGGAAAAAGCTGAGGATCATTGCCTTCCCCCTTCTTCTCTCCCTTTCCATGTTTCCCCTCCCCCATTTCCTCAATACCAAGCTGACTTTCGGACTCAAGCTGATGTCCTCCAGCTTGGGCGTCTCCCTGATCCGCCTCTCCGGCAAATCCGCCTACCAGGAGGGAAACATCATCGATCTGGGATTCACCCAGCTTCAGGTTCTGGACGCCTGCAGCGGGCTCAGGTTTTTCTTTCCGCTGATCCTGATGGGGATTCTCCTTGGTTACTTCTACCGGCTGAGATTATGGAAGGGCGCCCTGCTCGCCCTGTCCGCCGTTCCCCTTTCCATTTTCATGAACGGGATTCGCATCGCCCTGACCGGGATTATTTACCGGTTTTGGGGGGCCGAGGCGGCGGAAGGTTTCTTCCACGGGTTTTCCGGCTGGCTGGTCTTTATGGGATCTTTCGGGGTTCTCATCGGCGCGAAAAAAGTCCTGAACTGGTTATTCCCCGAAAAGCCGCTCTTCGCCAAAGCCATCGCCCAGGAGGGAAAGGCGCCGGCAGCCGCGATCCCGCAAGCCTTATCCATGCCTACAGCAATGCAAACCAATACAGAAATGGGATTTGCGGCCACATCAAAGGCGAAATATCACCTTCTGCCCATGGTTTTGTTGGGGCTCACGTCGATCTTTCTGAATACTGTGGATTTTCACGAAAAAGCTCCCCCCAGAAAAACCTTCGCCCAGTTCCCACTCCAGGTGGGCAACTGGACCGGCACCCCCCAGACTCTGGAACAGAAATTCATAAAGGAACTGGACCTTAGCGATTATATCATGATGGACTTTCGGGATTCCGCCGGGCGTCTCGTAAATTTCTACGCGGCCTACTACCAGAGTCAGAAAATGGGGGAATCCATTCACTCGCCCGAGACCTGCCTGCCGGGAAGCGGGTGGGTTTTCCGCCCCACCGGAGAAGTACTCGTCCCGCTACCCGATGGAAAAGGCCTCATGGCCAAGCGGGCGGTCATGGAAAAGGGAGACTCCGCGCAAATCGTCTATTTTTGGGTTTCCGCACGGGGCCGAATCCTGACCAATGTGTACGAGATGAAGCTCTTTAATATGTGGGACGCTCTGACCCAGAAAAGGACCGACGCCGCCCTGGTTCGAATCATAACTCCCATTTCCGAAAAGGAAAACCCGGACCGGGCCGAAGCGCGCCTCCAAGCCTTCGTCCGGACCATCCTCCCGCCCCTCAGCGAATTCATCCCCTGACCCTATTCTGATGATCCCGCAAAAAGTCATATCCCCCCTCGCCTGGTGGGAAGGGATTAAGGGAAGGGGGTTCGAGAAGGGATGAAATTTTTTCCATTGATCACCTCCACCCTGGACCTCCCCCATCCAGGGGGAGGGTCTATTTTCGACTTGTTACGAGAACATCAGCCTTGGGGTCTTATCTTTAATTGTCAATTTTTGTCAGGACCCGCTCGAGGCAGAATCCATTTTCAAAAAAATGAAATCGCCCCATCGGAACTCGGCTCAATCATGAAGGCTCGCCATGAGAAACTCCGCGATAGTGGTTCCCTGCTATAACGAATTTGACCGCCTGCCGAAAGACCAATTTGTCCGTTTCTGCCAATCGAATACCGACATTGATTTCATATTTGTCAATGACGGAAGCACGGACAAGACCCATGAGGCGATCGCTTTTGTGGAGGAGAGATGCGGCGGAAAGGCCCGGGGGATAGCCCTTGGAAAGAACTGCGGCAAGGCGGAGGCGGTCCGGCAGGGATTCTTGAAAGCGATCGATGAAGGATTTTCCTATATCGGCTACTGGGACGCCGACCTTTCCACCCCGCTGGAATCCATCCGGAAACTCCGCACGGAACTGGAGGGGAAGAAATACTCAATCGCCATGGGTTCCCGGGTCAAGCTCCTGGGCCGCAGCATCGAACGGATGGCCGCCCGCCACTATTTGGGCCGGGTTTTCGCCACCTTTGCAAGCCTGACCCTCGGACTCGGGGTTTACGACACCCAGTGCGGGGCGAAAATTTTCAGGAATGATCATTTTTTGCGCCCCGTCTTCTCGCTCCCCTTCAGTGTGAAGTGGACCTTCGATGTGGAGATTCTGGCCCGTTACAGGGTGATTTGTGAAAGGGAAGGGATTTCCATCAGGGACCTGGCGGTAGAGTACCCTCTGGAGACCTGGACCCACGTTGCCGGGTCGAAAGTCACACCCGCCGACTTCTTCATCGGATCCTTCGAACTTTTCCGCATCTGCCTCTACCTCCGCGCCCCCGTTTTTGCCCGGGTTTATGCGGCCCAGCTCAGGGGGTGAGCAAGGCAGAGGACGTGGCTGGTTGCTGGTTGCGCGCGCTCCCGGGCGATGGGGAATAGGTCATGGGCCAGGGGTAATGGATTATGAGGTATGGGTTATGCCTCTTGGGTTTTAGGCTCCAGGCTTCTTCCTTTTGTCACTCTGGCTCACTTTAGATCACTCCTGGACCCGGCTCCGCCGCGCTCTGCTTCCGGTTAAACCGACCTGGACGGGTTAGACACACTTATTTTCTTTGAAAAAAACCCGAAAAAACAAGGACCCCAAAGCCGCCGCCAAAGGCAAGAAGGCAGACCCGCCTTTTTCTCCAGCCCCCGCTAGGGTGAATGCGTCCCTGGTTATCTTCATTCTTGCCCTGACGGTGAGGCTTGTCTACCTCTACGAAAGCTCCGACAACCCTGCCTTTTTCGCCCCGATCATCGATGCCAACTATTATGACCGGTCGGCCAACGATCTGATTCGGAAAGGGGTTTTTTCGGACCAGTTCTTCTTTCAGGGTTTCTTTTACCCGCTGTTCCTGGCCGGGGTGTATGCCCTCACCGGATCGTCTATGGTCTGGGCCAAGGTCTTTCAAGCCCTCCTTGGGGCCGCAGCCTGCGCCCTGACCTGCCTCCTGGGGGAAAAAGCGTTCAGCCGCAAGGTCGGAGTGATCGCCGGTGCGTTTGCATCCCTTTATGCGCCTCTCTTTTTTTTCGGCGGCGAACTCCTTCCCGCGGTTTGGGGTGTATTCTGGTCTGTCTGGCTTCTTTTCATCCTGATGGTTGCCGTCGAGAAGAAGTCTATTGCTCTATGTCTGGTTCTCGGGTCTTCTATGCCCTTGAGCGTTCTGAGCGTCCCCACCTTCCTTCCTTTCTGCGGACTGGCTGCGGTCTGGCTTGCCTGGAAATGGGCTGCTGAAAACCTGGGGTGGAGCAAGATCGCAGGCCGTTTGGCGGTTGCAGCCCTTGCTTTTGCAGTCGCGGCTTTCCCCGTCGGCTTCATGTCGATGAAAGAAAAGGGAACCTTCGCGATTCTCCCCACATCGGGGGCCGTGAATCTCTATATCGGCAACAACCCTGACACGGACCGCACGATCGCCATCCGGCCGGGTATCCGGTACGACGCCATGAGGAATCTCGCCTTCAAGGAAGGCGTCGTGGCGCGCACGGAGGAGGAGCGGAACCGGTATCTAATCGGAAAGGTGATTTCCTACGCCTTAAGTGAGCCGGTAAGCTTCATGAAAGGCATGGGGTTCAAGATCCTGCAGTTCCTCTGCTCCCGCGAGCTTACCAACAACGAAGATATTTATTTATTCCGCGATTGGTCGGTCCTTCTTTCCCTTCTCTCCTGGAAGGTCGGCGGGTTCGGTTTTCCTTTCGGGGTCCTCTTGCCCCTTGCTGTTGCCGGAATTGTCCTTTGCCGGAAACAAATCCCCCTTCCGCTCCTTCTCTTTCCGGCTGCCTACGCTTTTTCCGTAGTCCTGGTCCACGTGAACAACCGCTACAGGCTTCCGGCCGTGCCCGTTCTCTGCATTCTTGCCGCAGCAGGTTTGGTGCATCTGATTGCCGCGTTTCAACGGAAGAATGGAGGCCTGCTTACGAAAAGCATCGGGGGGATGGCCGCGGCTTTGTTCGTTGCCGTCCTTCCGGGCCCCTTATCCAGGAGAAGATTGATTTCCGGGCCGAGACCTATCATCTGATCGGAGAGTATTACGCAATGCGCAACCGGCCCGAGGAGGCCTTCCGCGCCCTTTCCCTGGCCCTGAAATACGACAGCAATCACTCGGAGACCCATACCAGCATGGGAGATTTGCTCCAATCCGCGGGCAAGCCTCGGGAGGCTGCTGCCCATTATCTGGAAGCTGCCAGGATCCAACCGGACCAGTTCGACGCCCTCAATAATCTAGGCCTCCTCCTCTCGGAACAGGGCAGGACCGAGGAGGCTCTTCAATACCTGGAGCGGGCGCTGGGAAGCAGTCCGGATGCCCGGAGGTGGGCCGAAGTCCAGATCAACATGGGCATGGCCTTGGCCCGGGCCGGAATGCCGGACGAGGCGGAATCAAAATACCGGCAGGCCTTGCGGGCCATACCGGATATGCCCGAAGCTTACAATAATTTGGCGATTTTACTTGCCCGGCAAGGGCGGACCGAAGAGGCGATCCAAAATTATCGGCAAGCGATCTTGCTCAGGCCGGGATATACCCAGGCGCACATCAACCTTGGTGCGGTCCTCGCCGACACGGGTCGGTTTGAAGAGGCCTTGAACCAGTATGTTCAGGCGCTCAGAATCAACCCGCGGTCCGCGATGGCCCATTATAATATGGGGATCGTTCTGGAAAGAATGGGACAAAACGAAAAAGCCAGGGAGCATTTCTTCGAGGCCCTGAGAATTGCCCCGAACTACGAAAAAGCCAGGTACAAGCTCAACCAGCACCGCCTAACCGCCGTGCGGGTGGGAGCGCTCGGCGCGGAGGCCTTCCCCGAGCGGAACAACCGCGTCGACGTGGCCGTGCGTGTGCGTGACGACAAGGTTCGCGTGCTGCTGCTCGACTGGAAGCCGCGCTGGGAAACGCGCTTCTTTCTCAA
>JACAEW010000140.1 GCA_013388675.1 Syntrophaceae bacterium
AATCCCAGGTTAAACAACGACAACCCCATTGATTTCCAACGCGACCCGATGGAAGAACCGCTGCCTCAGGATGTCCTGCCCCGGGCGGGATGCCGCCCTGGGCCCGGCCAACTCTCTTCCGGCAGGGGCAGACCCGGGAAGATCAAAATCTTCCTCAAGCACCCACTCGATTGGGAGAAGACCCAGAAAAGAAGAACCGGCAGGAATGGGAGGCGTTTCTCAATTCACCCCGGGTGGAACTCCTGCCGCATGACCTCGAAACGGCAGCCTACCATGCTCTCATCGTCAAGAGATTGAAGGCAAGAGGGCGGCCCATTCCCACAAACGATATTTGGGTCGCCGCCAATGCGATGAAGCATGGTTTGGCGCTTTATTCTTTCGACCGACACTTTGAAGAGATCGAAGGTTTGCTGCTGTTCCCGGGCAATATCAAATGATGGTCCTGGAAAAAGTCAAATAAATGGGCCCTCTCCCTGCCACAAGGGAAGAGAATATTCATAAAATCTGATGCGTAAATTCTCGGAGTCCAGAGCGCGAAATTCAAATAAAGTCCGGAAGGATTCTCTTCACATTTGCTTGAATACGTGCAGGTAGCGATGGCTCACGGTGAGGATTTCGGGCCGATCCTTCAGGCGCAACTCGCCCCTTCCGGTCAGGGAACGCCCCACCCGGGCGATGGCGGCGGCATTCACGATCGTTCCCCGGTGGATCTGCCAGAACTGATCGGGGTCCAATTCGTTGAGCAATTCCCTGATCGTCTTGCGGATGAGCGATTCTCCCGCCTTGGTGATCACCCGGGTATATTTGTCTCCCGCCTGAAAGTAGCATACCTCTTCCACCGGGAAAAGACGAACCCCGTCTTTGTGCTGCACCCGCACCCACCGCAGGAATGAAGGGCCTTTTTTCTGCCCCAAGATCCGCTCCAAGATTTCGGCAACCTCGGCGGAGGGCTTGAAAGGGGTTGCAACCTGTTCCTGCAGGCGCTTCACCGTCTTTTCCAGCCGCTCGCGGGTGACCGGCTTTAACAGGTAATCGACCGCACCTTTCTCAAAGGCTTCCACGGCGTATTCATCATAGGCGGTGACGAAAACGACCCGGCAGGTGCCGGCGATCTTTCGGGCCACCTCCATACCGGTCAAGCCGGGCATTCGGATGTCCAGGAAGATGATCTCCGGTTGATGTTTAGCGATGACCTCCATGGCCTCGCGGCCGTTCCGGGCCTCTGCGCAAATGATCAAATCAGGCCAGACTTCCGAAAGCCTGGCTTTCAGGTATTTGCGGAGCTCCTCTTCGTCATCGGCGATGAGGGCTTTGATCTTTTTCATTGCTTAAGAAACTTTAAAAACGGAACGGTTTCGTGGTTTGAAAAAGACTTTCCCGAAATCCCTCCCGGCCTCCCTTTACAAAGGGAGGAGGGGGAGTTCAAGGGAATTCGATGAATCATTAAATCCTCCCCCTTTGAAAAAGGGGGATAAAGGGGGATTTGAATTAATCAAATCCTGAAAATCTGCGCTCATCTGCGTCCCAATCATTTGTCTTTTTGATTCGGGATCTCGAGAATCGCCTTCAACCCCGATGGGTTGTTATCTTGGAGGATTAATTTGCCTTCCCCGTCAAAGAGAGTCTGAAGCCGTTCCCGGATATTGGAGAGTCCGATGCCGGCCGCAGCTTTCTCATCCAGTCCCATCCCATTGTCGGAAACGAGAATTTGGAGATACCCATTCTTTTCCTCAGCCCCGACGAAAATCTCCCCTCCATCGATCCTGGGCTCCAAACCGTGGCGAATGGCGTTTTCAACCAGCGGCTGGACCAGCATGGGGGGGAAAGGGCGGCTCTTCAGATGTTCCGGGATTTCGATCCGGTAGCGCAGCCGGTCCCCCATCCGCACCTTGTAAATATTCATGTACGCCCGGATCAGGTCCATTTCCTGTTCCAGGGTGGTTGTTTTTCCCCGCGTCCGGGAAAGGGAGGCCCGTAAATAGCGAGTCAGATCGGCCAGCATCTCCTTCCCTTTTCCCGAATCGGTTTCCAGGAGACTCAGGATGGTGGAAAGGCTGTTGAACAGAAAGTGGGGTTCCACCTGGGCTTGGAGGAGCCGCAGGCGGCTTTCCAGGTTTTCCTTTTCCAGGGAGAGCCTCCGGATCCGTTCCTCCTGGACGAGGTCTCGCGCTTGGGCGATCTCTTCCCGGGACATAAAAAAATAGGTGATGATCGTCCCAAAAAGGAGGCCCAAGAAAAAGAGCTGGAAGATCGGAACCTGCTCCCCATGCAAGATAAAGGAAAGGGGGATCCCGGTAAGGGCAGAAGCCAGGAAGGACCCTGCCACAGTCCCGATGCCGATGGCCGCCGCCACGATGAGCGTATTGCGCGCCGGAGAATGGGTATGGAACCAATATTTCCCGGCCAGGACACAGCCGCAGATGGAAAGGCCGAGGGACTGGGAAAAGACAAAGTTGATGTACCACCCCTTTCCATAGCCGATAAAGGTCAAAAAGACAGCGATGAGGGTGTTGAAACCCATGGTAATCGCCAGAACCTTGAAGATTCCTTTCCCGCTCACCGCTCTTTCGAATATCATCATGCCGGCCATCCCGGTTATTTGCCCTGGGGCTTTTCCATAGGGTTTTGTTTTTTCTTAGGGTACACCAGAAAAAACAAAAATGAAAGGAAACCTTAAAGGGGACTTGGGAGGTGAGAGGGGAGAGTTGTCCTTGCTCACAACTCTCAACTCCCTACTCTCACCTCTGGTTCAGGAGGCGGAGGGGGCCCGGAATAGCTGCCCCATCCGGAGAAGGAGGCTCATGTCTCCCTCGACCTGATACAGTCCATCCATCAGCGCCTTGGCCCGGTTGATCTCTCCCCGGGCGACTTTCAGCCAAATGTCCCCGGGTGAACGAATGGTCAAACGGGGGGATTTCACCTCTCCTTCCCGATAGGTGCATTTCCCATCGGCAATGGATAGCACCATCCGGCCCCCCCCTTCTCCAGAGATGTCAAACTGGATTTCGGCGGAAATATCTTTCCCTTCCGACGGATTAAAGGCCCCGGGCATTCCGGAAATGAGTTCCTTAGCCGTTCCGGGAGAAAGGTCAGGTCCAGGCGAAGGGGCGGGAAACTCCCTCTTGAGATAATATCCCGGGTACATTTTGGAGAAGGGAAGCCCAACTCCGAGAACCAGGATCAACGGCAGAAGGATGGCATAGAAAGGCTTTCCATGACCCAGCCAGCACGATAGGGCAGCGAGGGAAAAAACCCCGCTCCAGAAATAGGTGATATGGAAATTAATGGTGCGAAACTGCGGGGTTTTCCACACCGCTTCGGGGGTCCATTGCTTGGCGATGGCAAAGGTGAAAGGGTCATACCCAAAGACCTGGGGCAGTAACGTGATCGAAAAGAGGGTCACGTAGAGAAGGGTTGTGGAATGCTTCACAAAAAGCGAAGAGATCGAGGGCGGGGCCAGAAATACCCACACCGTTCCTGCGGCAAGGAAGCCTAAAAAACCTTTCTCCAGATAGGTGGAGTGTCCTAACCATCTTGTGGATAGAATCGCCTGGGTTGCGGCCAGAAGAAGGCCGATGGTCACCGCCAGCTTGGCTTGCGCCGGCGAGGCATCCCCGGTTCGGGCGATGACCTTAAATACAGCGACGGGGAAAAAAGAAGTGATCATCAAGACAAGGCTTGTTTTGGATTGCATTTTCGTTCCTCTTTTTGGAAAGGTTTTTAAATTGGGTAAAGGATAACGGACTTCAGACCTCAGACCTCAGACCCGGGACCTCTGGCATATTATTCAGAGCTTATCCTTAAATAAGATTCTTTTGTTCAATCCCCCTTTGAAAAAGGGGGATATAGGGGGATTTGCTTTGGATCGCTTTTGAAAAATCCCCCCCGACCCCCCTTTCCAAAGGGGGGAATATTATTTATGGACAAGCTCTCAGTTCTTTTCCATTCATGGCCATTTCCATTTCTTTTTGGAGTGCCTGGAAAAATCGGTCTTTCCCGCCGGCGGCGAAAAGCATTCATCGGGAAAAAAGACGATTCATCTTGAGCAGGAGATTCATATCTCCCTCGACCTTGTACCGCCCGTCCAGGAAAGCCTGCGGGCCGCTTATTTCTCCCCTCGAGATCTTTAGCCAGACATCGGCAGGGGTTTTAATGGTCAGGTTCGGCTTATCCGCCGGCCCTTCATGGAATGTGCACGCCCCTTCGGAAATGCGTAGATGGGCCACGAACGTTTCGTCCCCCTGGACCTCAAACTGGTATACGGCCGACAACCCCTCGGCCGCAGCCGCGTTGAAAGCCAGGGGCATCATGGCCAATAACTCCCGGCACGTCTTGGCTGCGATGGCCCCGGGAGCACGAGCCTTCCTTGTTTCTCCCCCGGCTTGGGTTTTCTTCTTTTCTTTCTGCTGCTCGATCATGTCTTTGATCCAGGCCTCCCTCATCCCCGGGTCCCGGGTGGATTCCGCCGGCCTTTGCTGGATGTAAGCCTGGAAGCCTTCATAAAAACCATGTTCCTGCCAGTGTCTGAAATCGTGCCCCATGACCGTGTCCTTCTGACTCCGCACCAGGTCTCCCATGAATTGGTAGTACCGCAGATCCCGGTCGGTGGCGGGATAGCGGCGGTTTTCCATGATGGCCCGCGCTAGGTCCCGGGCCAAATCTGCAGCTCTGGCTTCAATCGCCTCTTTTCCCCAGAACCCTCCTGGCTGGACCGCCATGGCGGTCAAAGCGCCCACGGGGAAGGCCCCAAAGGTGCGGAGGAGAAAGCCTAAATAGGAGGCAACATCTGTTTCTCCCAGACCGGCCGAAACAGAAATGGCCAGGCCCGGTTTCCATGTGGACCTGGGTTTATGCCCAAAGGCCAGGCTACGGTCCAGGAAGGTTTTCATCTGGCCGGTCACGCTAAAAAAGTAAACCGGAGAAGCCAGGACTATGCCCTGGGCAGCAAGGAGTCTCTCGGTAACCCCCCGGTGGTCGTCATCGATCCAGCATTTTCCCTTCTCCATGCAGAATGCGCATCCGGTGCAGTATTGAATGTCAAGCTCGGCCAGGTTTATGATTTCCAGGTCAAAACCCTCCTGGGTGAGCGTCGGCCGGAGCATCCCGATCATCTGGGAAGTATTCCCGATCCCCCCGTGGGGAGACCCGTTCACGGCAACGATGGTAGGTTTTTGATCCATTTCTGTTCCTCCTTTTTTTGATTTACTGCTTTATGCCAGAATAAATCGAAATCCGGGGCTCCACAACGGAAAGGCGATGAACCGGAGAAATCGGGGGATGAAATGAATGGGGGAGGAGCGAATCGAAAATTAGGGGGTAAGACGGGAGAGGAATTAGGCGTTCCGCTTCACTTTTTCAACAAAGATGAATAAGATGTTCCTGCGAGGTTCCCGTCTATTCTTATAACCCGGGAGGCCACATTTTACGGGTGTTTTCTTTGGAAAATTCGATCTTTATCCCTGGAAGGGATTCAGGATGGTAACGGATTCGATCCGCGACCCGCTCTGAAAGTCCTCGGATAAAAGAAAATCCTCCTGGGCGGAAAGGGCAGATTGAAGAATGAGGCTGTCCCAAAACGAGAAGTGATATCGGCCCTTGAGATCGATCGCTCCAAGGATGATTACTGCGTCATTGATAACTGTTGGCCAATGCAAAAGGTCCAAAATAATGCCTTTCGCGGTCCGGTGAGAAACCGGATTTCTCACTTTCTGTGTCAGGCTGACAAAAAGCTCCTGAAGGACTTGGGTGCTGATCACCCCGGTTTGATGATCCCAGAGGGCACCCAGAATTTCGGTCGAAGCCTTCCACTTCGCTCCGGCGATCGGATCATAAGCGCAAACGAATAATTTCGTATCCACAAAAAATTTATCTGTGGTGTAATTCATCTCTTTTCCAATCGATTGCCCCCCGGGTACCCAGGCCTGACCCCTTGCGCATCAATCTCTTCTGTCGCCCGGCCGCCGCTTGATATTTCCGTTTCCCGTCCGAGGCTTTCTGGAGCAGGTCCCTGACCAATGCATTCAGAGAAATCCTTCTTTCGGCAGCCAGGATCCTCCCTTTCTTCAGCACCTCTTTGGGAAGGGAAAAGTAATATTTTGCCTTTCCATATTGAAGGACCCCCTTGATTCTTTTCTTTGCTTTTTTACATATCAAACAATTATGTGTAAGTCAAAGAGAGGCGCAACCCTGGGCCTTTAGCGGAAAAGAGAGGAGGGGATTTTTTTCCGGGCGAGGTTTTGTCCCTTCACCCCCATAAGCCAGGACGAGGCGGGAGCCAGATGGACGGCCCTGGGAGGAGATCGCATAGATGCGGCGGGAGGGGCCTTAATTGGCGATGACGGATTTTAGATTTTCTCAAGCTCCACGACGAGGGGAAGATGATCGGAAGCCCAGCGGGCCATGGGGTTTTGGGGTACGGCTATCTTTCTGACCGAAAGGTCCGCGGAGATAAAAACATGGTCAATTCGGCGGATGGGGAATCGACTCGGCCAGGTCTTCTTGGGACGGCCGGCTTTCCAATGGCGCTGGGCGTCGTGAAAGCTGCGGTCCAAAAGCCGATAGGCGGCTGAGTGAGGCCCGGCGTTGAAATCCCCGCAGAGGATGAGGGGCGGGCGGCAACGGGGGTTCCCACTCCAATCCGGCCCCAGGAGCGCCTCCACCTGGCGCAAGCGCTCCTGACTGTGGTGTCCCAGGTGTGCATTAATCACCTGGACGATGTCCTCTCCGATCCGCACTTGCACCCAGATGGCGCTGCGGATTGGAAAATGGTAGTTCGGTAGACCGGGGAGTCTTTCTTCCCGGATGAGACGCATGGGGTGGCGGCTCAAAATGGCATTGGCGTATAAGCCCCGGTTCTCCAGAGGGGGCGAATCGGGCTGAAAATACATGCCCAGGTCCTCGGCAATCAGGCGGGCCTGTTCGATACGCTTCCTTCGAAAGAGATTTGAATCGATCTCCTGCAAGGCAAGAATATCCGGATCGCACCGGCTAATGACCCTAACAATAGGTCCCAGGTTTCCCTGACGGTCCCCTCCCTTACCGGCGTGAATGTTGTAGGTAACCACCGAGAATATCAGGCCAATCTCCTTCGAAATGTCCGAGTCACGACCCGGGGAATAAAAGCTATACCCTTTTCGAGTATTTCAAGACGGGAACCTTCCAGTAGGAAAGTAATGAAAGATCTCTTGGCGAGACCATTGACATCCAAATTTATGAGTTTAAAATAAATTAACAATTATTTATGCTTTTGTAAAATAATTGTTAATTTTTGCCTAAACCCAAAAAAGGAGGGGAATGCTCATGGCGTCTTTGGGTAATTTGTTTTCCAACGGATTAAAGGGGAACATCGTTTCGGGATTGGCCATCGGAGTCGGGGTGGCGATTCTGGCTCCCGTCGTGATTCCCATTCTGGCGGGAGTCGCCAAGCCCCTGGCCAAAGGGGCGATCAAGGGCGGGATCCTGGTCTATGAAAAAGGAAAGGAAATCTACGGAGAAGTGACCGAGGTAGTGGAAGACCTGGCGGCCGAGGCCCGCTCCGAGCTTTCCGCAGCCCACAAAGAAGGCTCTGCCGCGGTTGCTGAGGGAGAAAAAAGTGTCTAACCCGGCCGAAGGACACATTTCCCACCAATCCCCCGGAAGGCTGAGAATCAAATTCCCCGAACAAAAGGGGCAAGAGAATTTCTTCAACAAGCTGGGGAAGAAATTGTTGAGCTGCCCGGGGGTGCAGAAGGTCGAAGCCAATCCTTCGACGGGAAGTGTCCTCCTGCTCCACGAATCCGATTCCCGGTCCATTGTCGAATTCGCCCGTGGGAAAAAGATTTTTCATGTCAGCGAGCCCAAGAAGGGGGAAAGTCCTTTTCACCAGAATCTCATCTCTTCTTTCGCCGGGCTGAATGAGAGAGTGAAATCGGGCATGGGGGGGCAGATCGACTTGTGGGGAGTTATATCCCTGCTCCTCATTGGGGCGGGAATCTATCAAGTCGCCAGGGGGAACCTGGTGGCCATTCCCTGGTACACGGCTTTGTATTACGGCTCCAATATTCTTTTGAAGTCCAGGGACGGTGGAAACGAGTAACTTTTTCCACCTTTAAATCGAGATCGATCCCGCCCGAGTGCTCATTTCCAAGATGACAAGGGAAATCTAAGGGTGAGTCTCGGGGGTTCCCCGGAGATGAGGGGAAACTTTTGTCTCTTCATGGCCCCTGAGAGTCCCGGCAAGGATTTTGAAATTTGGTTCGGCCGATTCACACGGCAGTCAGCGGAAGGGGTCGTTTCCGGGTCCAGGGGCTCTACCGATCGGAACGGCTCAAAAAACGTTTGGAAAGCGAACTGGCCAGGAACTCGGGTATCCGGTCGTGCTCCGCCAGCACCCTCACCGGAAACATTCTGGTGATCTTTGAATCCCGCCTAACCTACCAAGCCGTTCTCGTGTTCATTCAAGAAATTCTTTCGGAGAGCCCGGAGCCCTTGGTCAACGCGGCGGGGAGGGCCTGCGCCAAGAATGTTTCCGCCCTCAAAGGATCGAAAAGCACGGAGGGGCAGAGCAACCCGAAAAAGGGCAATCCCGCCCGGAAACAAGGCGGCCTCTCCCAACGTTTGAAGGGAAAAATGGCCGCGGTCCTTTCCGGCGGGCAGGAGCCCCGGGTTGAACCCTGGCACCGCATGGAAGGGCTGGCGGTTCTCAACCTCCTGCAAACCCCCTCCTCCGGACTGACCCAAGCCGCGGCCCTGGAGGCTAAGAATAAATACGGCCCCAACATTCTTCCCGAATCTCAGCGCCGGTCCCGCTGGAGTATCTTCGTGGACCAATTCAAATCCCTGCCGGTAGCCCTCCTGGGCGCGGCCGCGGCGATTTCCATTTTCACCGGGGGCCTGGGCGATGCCGTGGTCATCCTGGCGGTCGTTTTAATCAATGCCGGCATCGGCTTCACCACGGAAAACCAATCTGAAAAAACCATCCTCTCCCTAAAAAACCTGGTTAAACCCTCCGCTCTCGTCATCCGGGAGCAACGTCTCCAGGAAATCAAAGCGGAAGACGTGGTGGTGGGAGATATTCTGGTCCTACGCAACGGCAGTTACATCTGCGCCGATGCCCGGCTCCTCGAAATCCATCATCTGAGCGTGGATGAGTCCGTCCTGACCGGGGAGAGCATGCCGGTCTTCAAAGACGCTCTCCCCATCATCCGGGAGGGGGAAATCCCCCTGGCGGACCGGGCCAACATGGTGTACATGGGAACGCTGGTCACGGGTGGACAGGGGGTGGCGGTGGTCGTGGCCACCGGGCGGTTCACGGAAATGGGTCGGATTCAGGTTCTGACCGGAGAGGCAAGGCCCCCCGAAACCCCTATGGAACGCCAACTCGACCAAATGGGGCGTCAGCTCGTTTTCGTCAGCGGAATCATCTGCGGGACGGTTTTTCTCATCGGCCTTCTTCGCGGGTACGGCCTCCTGCAAATGCTGAAGAGCTCCATTTCCCTGGCGGTTGCGGCTGTTCCGGAGGGCCTTCCGGCGGTGGCCACGACGACCCTGGCCATCGGGGTGCGCCAGATGCGCAGGCACAAGGTGCTTATGCGCCACCTCGCTGCGGTCGAAACCCTCGGCTCGGTGCAGACGATCTGTCTGGATAAAACCGGGACCCTTACCGAAAACCGTATGTCGGTGGTTGCCCTTCACACGGGCCTGAACCGCCTGAACCGGAACAACGGCGGCTTCCTGCGGGTAAACGGCTGCCGTTTCAATGGACCTCCTCCGGATGGAGCCCCCGTCGTTCATCCTTACAACTGTGACGAGCTGCTACGGCTGATCCATGTCTCCGTCCTCTGCAATGAAACTGAAATAAACGGGAATAACGGAACCCACTGCCTCCGGGGGTCTTCCACGGAAAACGCTCTGGTCCAGATGGCCCTGGAGGAAGGGATCGATGTGGCCGGGCTCAAAAAACGGCATCCGATCCTGAAGGTCATTCACCGGTCCGAGAACCGGAACCTGATGATTACCATGCACGAAAACCCGGGGGAGGAGGGCCGGCTGATCGCGATCAAAGGCAGCCCGCGGGAGGTCCTTTCCCTTTCCCGATCCTATTTCCGCGACGGAGTCCGCTTGCCCCTGAGCGACGAAGCGAGGGGGGAGATCGATGAGGAAAACGAAAGGATGGCCGGCGAGGCCCTTCGAGTCCTTGGTATGGCTTATGCCGTGGTACAAAATGATCTCCCCCTGGAGGACCTGGAGAAATCGGAAATTCTCTCCGAACACCTGATCTGGCTGGGACTGGTGGGGATGGCCGACCCCATCCGGATGGGGGTTAAGGACTTGATGAAGGTCTTCCACCGGGCCGGGATCGAGACGGTGATGATCACCGGCGACCAGAGTCCCACCGCCTACGCCATCGGTAAAGAACTGGACTTGAGCCGGGGGGGACAGCTCGAGATTCTGGATTCCACGCATCTCTCCCAGGTTCCCCCGGAGGTCATGAAGGCCCTGTGCCGGGAGGTCCATGTCTTCGCCCGGGTCAGCCCGTCCCACAAGCTCCAGATCGTGCAGGCGCTGCAAGGGGCCGGACGGGTAGTGGCCATGACCGGCGATGGGATCAACGACGGCCCGGCCTTGAAAGCGGCGGATATCGGCGTGGCCATGGGCCGGACGGGGACCGATGTGGCCCGGGAGGTGGCCGACGTGGTCCTGGAGGACGACGAGCTGGAAACCATGGTGGTGGCCATCCGGCAGGGACGGACCATTTACAATAACATCCGCAAGTCAGTGCACTTTCTGCTGGCCACCAACCTGAGCGAGATCATGGTCATGTTCACCGGCCTGGCGGCCGGGCTGGGGCAGCCTTTGAGCACCATACAGCTATTGTGGATCAACCTCATGTCGGACATCTTTCCCGGCTTGGCCCTAGCCCTGGAAAGCCCGGAGCCGGATATCCTGAATCAGCCCCCGAGGGACCCCCGGGAACCCATTATCCGCGCTGCGGACCTCAAGGGGATTGCCCTGGAGGCCGGAATCATCTCCGCCGGCGCCCTGGGGGCTTACGGGTACGGAATCATGCGCTACGGAATGGGGCCAAGGGCGAATAGCCTGGCTTTCCTGAGCCTCACCACCGCCCAGATTCTCCACGCGCTGAGCTGCCGCTCTGAAAAGCCGACCCTCCTCGGGGGAACCCGGATGCCCCCCAATCGCTACCTGGACCTGGCTGTGGGGGGCACGCTTCTTCTCCAGGCCGGGGCGCTGATGATTCCCCCGCTGAGAAGACTGCTGGGAATCTCCCCGCTCAGCCTTGCCGATTACCTGGTCGTGGGGGGCGCGGCCCTAGCGCCCCTCTTGATGAATGAGCGGGTGAAAGGGGCGAGGTACCGGAATCGCCTTGGGGAGGAAAAAAGGAAAAAAGAACAAATCCCCCGGGAGTCGGGGGAGGGAAAAGGAGAAGGGAATTGAGGAAGGACTTTATCTTCACTTCCGAATCGGTTCTGGAGGGGCATCCGGACAAACTCTGCGACCAGATCAGCGACGCTATCGTGGATCACGTCCTGAAGCATGACCCCTTTTCCCGGATCATCGCCGAATGCGCCGTATCCACGGCGATTGTTTTCATCGCCGCCCGTTTTGCCTCCAAGGCCAAGGTGGATTTTTCCTACATCGCCCGGCAGACGATCCAGCAGATCGGCTACGATCAAAACGCCTTCAACGCCCAGACCTGCAGCATCATTTCCAGCCTCCGGGAACTGCCCATGGAGGAATATGTGTCCTGGGACGAGAGAAAGCTGAGCGAGGAAGAGATCGACGCCATTCCGGCCAACAACCAGGCCACCATCTTCGGGTTTGCCTGCAACCAGACCGAGGTCCTCATGCCCCTGCCCATCTTTCTGGCCCACAAGCTCTCCAAGCAGCTGGCCGCCGCGCGGAAGAAAGCCCAGCTTCCTTACCTGGCGGCGGACGGAAAGACCCAGGTGGCCGTGGAGTACCGCAACCGTCGTCCCGCACGGATTCACAGCCTGACGGTCATCGCCAGTCAGGGAAAACCCGCCTCCCAGGGGGGGCCGGACCTGAAGCGGCTGGAGAAGGATATCCGGCAGACCGTCATCGGCCCGGCCTTCCAGGAAGAGGAAATCCGGCCGGACGGCCAGACCAAGATCTTCATCAACCCCGACGGCCCCTTCATCGCCGGGGGGCCGGCGGTCCATTCCGGACTGACCGGAAGGAAAGGAGGAGTGGATACCTACGGAGAATACGCCCGCCAGAGCGGGGCGGCGCTGAGCGGCAAGGGGCCGCTGCGCATCGACCGGGTGGGCGCCTATGCCGCCCGGTACGCGGCCAAGAACGTGGTGGCCGCGGGGCTGGCCGAAGAGTGCGAGGTTCAATTGAGCTACTCCATCGGGTTGCCCAGACCGGTAAGCATCCAGGTGGAGACTTTCGATACCGGGAAGATGCCCGAGGAGAGAATTGCCGCCCTCCTGGAGAAGCACTTTGATTTTCGAGTCGGGGGGATCATCCGCCAGTTCAACCTGCGTTTTCTCCCCTCCTTGACCCAGGGGGATTTCTACCGCAAACTGGCGGTCTATGGACATGTGGGCAGAAAGGACCTGGACCTTCCCTGGGAACGGACTGACCGGGCGGACCGCCTAAGGGATGAAAGATAGCCGGGGGTCTTCTTTAGGACCGATGGAGGATGATCGACGATGATCCCAGCTGATGACTTTCTTTACGAGGACGATTCAGAACGAAAACATCACTCCTCGGCGATCCGCCGGATCGCGGAGAATTCAGGCAATTCGGTGGAAAAGGTCGAGAAGCTTTACGAAGAGAATCTTCGGAAACTCAAGCCCAGGGCGCGGGTCAAGGATTTTCTCTCCATCCTGGTAAGCCGTGAGGTGGAAGCCATCTTACGAAGTTAGGGTCTCTTTTCCTCCGCCGGAATCCATCTTAGAAGGCGCCTGGAATTCAGCATGATCCCCAGGGTGTGAAGCACGTGGAAAAGGCCCGCGGTCAGGGGGCTGAGCCGACCCGCGGCCGCCAGGAGGATTCCCAGGCCGTTGGTGGCCACAGCCAGCCAATGGTTCTGCTCGATGACCCGCAGGGTCTGCCGGCTGATTTGCCGGAGCCGGATCAGCCGGTTGAGGTCGTTGTCCACCAGGGCGATATCGGCTGCTTCCAGGGCGACTTCAGACCCACCCGCCCCCATGGCGATTCCAACCTCCGCCCGGGCGAGGGCCAGGGCGTCGTTGACCCCGTCTCCGACCATGACCACCCGGAGGCCCCGCTGTTGCAGCTCTTCCACGTACCCGGATTTTTCTTCGGGCCGAAGAAGGGCGCGGCAGTCGTCCAGAGCCAGCTCCCGGGAGACCCGCCGGGCCACCGGCTCGGTATCCCCGGAGACGAGGCAAAGCACCCGCACCCCATCGCGGCGCAGACTATTCACGGCCTCGACCGAGCCCGGACGGAGTGGGTTGGCCACGCCGATCAGACCCTGAGCCCTCCCATTTTTGGCCACATACAGCGCCGTGTGGCCTGAATCCATAAGACGGCACCCCCGTTTGCGGAAGTAGCGGACATCCACTCCTTCCTCTTTCATATAATCTTCATTGCCCACCAGGACCGTTTCCTTTTCCACTACGGCGCGAACACCCTTACCCAGGACAAATTCGCTAGAAGAGGGGGGAGAGGGGAAAAGGTTGCGCCCGGCAGCCTCTTCCACGATGGCCCGGGCCAAAGGGTGGGGATTTTGGTTTTCCGCCGCGGCGGCGAGCAACAAGATTTTCTCCGGCGCCATTTTCGACGACCGGGGAACCACCGCGACGATCCGGGGAGAGTCCGAAGTGAGGGTCCCGGTCTTGTCGAAACAGAAGCAGTCGGCTTCGCCGATTCTTTCCAGATAGAGCCCCCCTTTGATGAGGCATCTGTTCCGCGCAGCGTTGGCCAAAGCGGCAGCCACCGCCGTAGAGGCGGCCAGAGCCGAGGCGCATGGGCAGGCCATGACCAGAAGGACGGTAAAGGCGCGGAAAACCTGGCCGGTCAGGACATAGGTGAGCGCAGTGGCCCAAAAACCCAGATGCAACAGGCGGCGGGCCAAGCGGTCGGCTCTCTGCTCCGCCGGAGCGCGGTTGGCGAGGGATTCGTCAACCAGGCGCAGAACCCGGCGCAGGTAGGTGTCTTCTCCGACCTGCTCGGCCCGGAGGTAAAGCCTCCCCTGCTGCAGCCGCGTACCGGCATAAACCCGATGATCCGCCCTGCGGAATTCCGGCTCGCTCCTTCCGGTGATATGGCTCTCATCCACCAGGCCCTCGCCGCGGATCACGGTTCCGTCCACGGGAATTTTTTCTCCCGGATAGATCACCACCGTATCCCCGGGATACACCCGCTCAGCGGGGGTCCGCACTTCTTTCCCCTCCACCAGGATGAGCGCTTGCTTTACGGTCACCTGGAGAACTTCACGGATTTCCCTCCGGGATTTTTCCGCCACCGAGTCTTCCAGGAGGAGGCTCAGGGCCGTGACCCAGAGGACTTCCAGGGCGGTCAAGGCCTGTCCCATGAAAACCGCCAGCAGGCAGGTCCCGGCTAAGAAGGGGAAAAGACTCATTCCGGGCTTCTTTTTTTGGAGAGCAACCCTGGAGCGGTGGAGGAGGGGAAGGGAACCCAGGAGGACCGTGATACCCAGCAGGCTCAAGGGCCCCTGGGAAAGTGGAGAACGGAAAAAAAATCTCCGCCCGAGGGCATATAGACCCACCAGGGAAAAAGCGGCAAGCCACCCGATACCTCCGTGCCAGGAACCTCGCAGGGGACGGACCGGTGCTCCCAATTCTTGGGGGGCGCGCCGCCGAAAGGGTTGCTCCCGCGGCGTGGGAGAAGAGGGGTAAAGAAGGAGTCCCTCCTGCAACAGGTCCACCAACTCCCGAGGGGTTGTTTCGCCAGGTTTGAAGAGCAAGATCACGCTCCCCGTCGTGGGACGGGCTTCCGCCTTTTCAACACCAGGCTGGCCTGAAAGCCAATCCTGAAGGAGGCGCGCTTGGTCCCTGGAGTGCTTCAGTCCGGAGACCCGGACGCGCAGTCGGCCGGGGGAGGCATGCGAGATTTCATAAGGTTGCGAAAAATGTGTTATGCTCATGGCAGGACCTCCCTGGTACCGGAATGAAGGGCCCATCCTGGCCGGGGGAAGAACCCAAGGCGGTGCAAAGGCTATGCAGGAATAAGGTATCACAAGATCGGGAAAGGAGACAATAGAAGGAATTCCGAAAATTCTTACGGCTGGGAGCAGGAGACCTGCCCATCCGGGCGGATGGGCAGGTCAGGCTGGGGTGCGGCGAGGTGGGGGGGAGGTTAGATGATGGCGGTCAAAAAAGACAGGCCGGTACCCTCCAGGGCTACCCCGGCGGCTGAGCCGAAGAGCGCCCGGCTTACGATCTGGCCAGCTTTGGCAACAGCGTTATGGATGTACTGATCGTTGGTGACCGCCTTGGAACGGTCAAAGTATCCATGCCTTTGAAAGGCTTTCTCAATCTCTTTTCCCTGGACCTGGCCGGGATCGTAGAAAATGGTCACGCTTCCGGTGGTCGGGTTCAATTCGGCAGCTTCAACACCCCTTAAGGTGGAAAGAAGCTCCCGGACTTCGGGGTGATATTTCTCGTTCTTGAGAATTGGGCTTTTGATCCTTAACCTTCCAGGAATCTGGTGGATGTAATGGTTCACTCTCTTCCTCCTTGGGATGGGTTGGCAAGCGATGATAACCCCGGCAGGCCGGGTAGGCGGAACACCGAAAACGGATGACTCCAAATTGTCGCCGGTATAAGTGCATTTTATTCCCGCATTTAGGGCACTGAGGCCTTTGCGGAATCGGCAGAGGCCTCTTCCCGATGGTGAACTGGCGATTGCATTGGAGGCATATCAGCCGAGGAGTTCCCGACCGGCTCTTTCCGTATCGATTGGTCGCCTCCGAATTGCATCTCGGGCAGCGAATCATCTCTTTTTCCCGATCCAGCTTCATGATTAAGTGTATTTCACCAAACGCCCTTTAATTCAGGATTATATTCTTGTAAAATATTTGTAAAATCATGGACTCCGCCGGGACCGGGGGGAGGGAAGGGATTCGTCAAGGGGTGAATTTTCCGCGCGGAAATTCTTTTTTTCCACCCCGCAGAATTTCTTTGACGCCGCGCGGATTTGGGTGTATAAGAGGCGGGAGAAACACGGCCCGAACTGGGCGAGCAATTGCGGGTTTTTGCATCCGGAAGGAGGTGCCAATATGGGTCTGCTAAAGAAGGGCATTCTATTCGGCATCGGCTTAGTCTCCCATGCTGAGGAAAAATTGGAATCCTTCTCCGAGGAAATGGTGAAAAAGGGAGAAGTCGCCCAGCAGGAAGTCAAGAAAAAGATGGAAGAGCGTCTGGCCGCCTCCCGGAAGAAAAAGGAGGGGGCCGAGAAGACGGAGCCCGCGAGGATGAAGGAGCAGATGGTCGAAGCGGGCCTGGTCAGCCGTGAAGACCTTCAGAAGCTCGAAGACCGCATCGCCGCCCTGGAATCGAAGCTGGACCGGATTTCTCGCGCCTGAGAAAACCTCCTTTTTGTATCCTTTCCCCCTGGATTCATTTTGGGGGGCGTCTGGTTTCTCTTTGAGGAGTCTCATGCTGGCTCAGCCCTGGAAGCGCTGGCAGAGAGGAAAGGAAATCCTTCGCACCTTCTCCCGTTACGGGTTTGACTGGCTTCTCTCTCTAAGGCTGGACGGAAAAACCGCAGCCGCACGATTTCAGGCGGCCGGCGATTCCTTCCCCAGAATGATGGAGTCCCTCGGGCCGGTCTTCATCAAGCTGGGGCAGAATCTGGCAGCCCGGCCGGGACTTTTTGAAGAACCCATCATGGATGCCCTGGCCCGGATCGAAGACCGGGGGGAGGCCCGTCCGTTCTCGGCGCTGCGATCTTTCCTCGGCGACCAACTGGGAACAGACCCCGCCACCCTTTTTTCATCCTTTTGCGACGAGCCGGTTACATCCTCTTCCACGGAATGGGTATACCGGGCAAAGCTGAAGACCGATCGGGAAGTGGCCCTGAAAGTCCGGCGGCCGGGAATCGAACGGCTTATCGAGGTGGACCTGGACCTTCTTCTGCGGACCGTTCGTTTCATCGAACGGCACACCAGTTGGCTGGCGGGTCCCGAGGCGAGGGAGACCCTGGAAGAAATCCGGAAGAGGCTGAAGCAGGACTTATACCTGTTAGAGGAGGGGCGGAACTGCGAGCGCCTTCAGAAAAACCTATCCTCTTTTCCTCAAATTCGCATTCCAGCCGTTTTCTGGGAATACTCTTCCCCGGATCTGCTGACCCTGGAAGCCTTGGAGGGGGTCAAACTATCCCGCCCGGACGCCCTTAGCAAGGCGCCGGTCTCCCCCATCCGGTTGGGGGAAACCCTGGCGAGTTTATACTTGAAGCAGATTCTGGTGGATGGTTTTTTCCATGCCTGCCCGTCTTTGGAAAAGCTGGCCCTGGATGGGGAAGGGAGACTGATTCTGCAGGATTATAAGGCTTTCCATTGTCTTTCTCCCGCAGGGACCGGGCTGTTGAAAGGCCTGATTTCCGCCATGTACCGGCGCGATGCTGAAAAGATCGGCTCCCTGCTGATCGATTCGCGCGGGGGAAAGCAGGAAAATGGCGGGGCCTTTTCCCTGAAACTTCAGTCCCTCCTCAATCAGGAAGAGTATGCCGCCAGTCGATCGCAGATGTGGGGCGGGGTGTTTTCATCGGTCGTTCATCTGGCAAAGGAGGCGGAACATCCGCTTCCCAAGGAGGTCCTCAGCGCGGGAGAAACCCTTTCCACCCTTGAAAAGACCCTCGGATTCCTGTCCCCGAAAGTCCGTTTCCTGGAACTGGCCGCTTCCGTCTGTGGGAACGCAGGTCCCCTCTCCCCCTGATTTTTGGGGGGTCCACATCCTTTCTTTTGAATAGCCCTCAACCGTCGCCGCTTCTTGCGTTACATCTCCTTTTTTCTAACCCCAGGAACGGGGTCTTTTTCTTTCTTCGATTCGCCCGGCGGTTTCAGGAGGGGCGGTTTTAATAATATTTTACAGATCGATTATCCGGCCATAACATTCGTTTGGCCAAATAAAAAACGCAGGGGTCAAATCCAGCCTTGATTTTTCAGAAATCCCCGGGTCCTTCTCTTGGATTGGAGAACAAGGGAAGACGATCCTGAATCCAAAACAGATTAACCCACAGGAGGAAAATATGCGCAGCAAGGCGTTCGCGGTCCTGTTTGCAGGGATTTTACTTGGTTTCATGGCGGCTTCCGGCGGAATGGCGGCGCCCCCGGCGAAACCGACAGCCAAATATGTTTTTCTGTTCATCGGCGACGGCCTGGGGATCGCCCAGCGGAATTCGGCGGAGCTTTATGTGGCCGCTACAAGAGGGTTGTCCCGGCCGGAACAGGCCAAACTGGTGATGAACACCTTTCCGGCGCAGGGAATGAACACGACCTATGATTTGACCAGCGTGATTCCCGACTCGGCCTCGGCGGCCACGGCCATTTCCTGCGGGTTTAAGACCAAGTCAGGGGTCATCGGGATGGATGCACAGGCCAAAGTCCGGTATGAAACGATTGCCGAGCTGGCCAAGAAGAAAGGCTGGAAGATCGGCATCCTGAGTAGCGTTTCTCTCGACCATGCCACGCCGGCCGCCTTCTATGCCCATGTCCCGAGCCGGCGTCAGATGTACGAAATTTCCATGCAGCTGGTTGAATCCGGGTTCGATTACTTTGCGGGAGGGCAGCTCTTGCAGCCCGCGGATCAGAAAGACCCCGGGAAACCCAACGCCCTGGAGACGGCCAAGAAAAACGGCTATCGGGTCGCCATGGGGCGGGCCGGCTTCCAGCAGCTGAAGCGGGGGAGCGGCAAGGTCATCGCCATGAATGACCTGGTGGACAAAAATGCGGCGATGTATTATGCCCTGGACCAGAAGAACGGGAACGGTCATGTCACCCTCGCCGAATATACCGCCAAGGGAATCGAGCTGCTGGAGAATCCCAAGGGGTTTTTCATGATGATCGAAGGGGGCAAGATCGACTGGGCCTGCCATGCCAATGACGCGGCGGCTTCCATTCATGACGTGCTGGCCCTGGATGAGGCAGTGGCGGAGGCGGTGAAATTCTACCAGAAGCATCCCCAGGAAACCCTCATTATCGTGACCGGCGATCATGAAACCGGGGGAATGACCATTGGCTTTGCCGGGACCCGGTACTCATCCTTTGTGGATAAAATCCGGCATCAGAAGATGAGCTACATCGAATTCGGAAAGAAATGGGAGGAATACAAGAAGACCCAGAGCAAGGGGGATGCCAAGTTTGAGGATATTCTTCCGCTCATCAAGGAGGCCTTCGGCCTCTACATTCTCTCCCCCGAGGAAAAGGCCGCCCTGCAAAAGACCATGGGGGAAGGAAAGGGCAAAGACGCTTCTGAGGAGGTTAAAAAGGCGGCTAAAGAGGCGGAGATCAAAATGAAATATAGCATGCTTTTGACCGACCTGGAATTGAAAGTCCTGCAGGAAGCGTTTCAGCAGAGCATGGTTGGCAAAAAAGAAAGGGCGGCGGATGATTACACCTATCTCCTTTACGGCGGGTACGAACCCCTGGCCGTCAAATTGACCACCATCTTGAATAACAAAGCCGGGATCGGCTGGACCTCGTACTCCCACACCGGGGTGCCCGTACCTACCTCGGCCCTGGGAGTGGGGGCGACGATGTTCAACGGCTACTACGACCAGACCGACATATACGTCAAAATGATGAGGATTGCCGGCTTCGGGAAGTAAAGCCCCCTGGGGCTGTGGATGAGAAAAAGTGACGGTGGATATGTGAGGTCCCGCATGATCCCTGCCAAGAACCGATTTCCGAAGGAGAGGGTGTTTGTCGGCATTGTCCTGATCTTGTCGGCCGGCTTACTGGTCCTGCCGGACTTTTACCAGAGTCCCTATTCAACGCAGGAAGAACGGTATTCGGCGGAAGTCCTGGAGGTGGATAATTCCCTGATCCAGCAGTTCGGAATCGTCAAGGCGGGCAGCCAGAGAATGAAGGTCAGGATTCTGGAGGGTCCTCATGCGGGCCGGGAGGTCGCGGCGAGCAACGATTTGATCGGCAAAATGGAAAGCGACAAGATGTTCCGGCCCGGGGACCGGGCTTTCCTGGTGGTCAGCATCGGCAGTGCGGGGGGGGAAATTCTGGGGGCCTCGGCCTACGATCACGACCGGCTGCCCGTCGAAGGTCTGCTCCTCGTCCTTTTCGCGGTGCTGCTCATCGGGTTCAGCGGCTGGAGCGGGGCCAAAGCGCTGCTCTCTTTTTTCTTCGCCGTTCTGGTGATGTGGAAAGTGCTGTTTCCCGGCATCCTGCAGGGATTCGATCCGATCTGGGTTGCCCTGGGGGGGGTCAGCCTGATCGCCGGGGTGACCCTCTTCCTGGTGGCCGGGGTGACCCGGACCGCCTGGGTCGCCTGGCTGGGGTCTTTGCTGGGGATTCTCCTCACCGCTTCCTTAGCCCTGGTCCTATTTCCCGCCTTTCGCCTCCACGGGGCGATCCAGCCCTTTTCGGAGACGCTGCTCTACTCGGGTTTCGACAACCTGAATCTCGGACGGCTTTTCGTGAGCGCGATCTTCCTCGGGGCGTCCGGCGCAGTGATCGATGTGGCCATCGACGTGGCCGCGGCCATGGCGGAGGTGTCCGCCAAGAGGCCGGACCTTTCCAGATTCGAGCTGACCCGATCGGGCTTCCGGGTGGGCCGGGCGATGGTGAGCACCATGGTCACGACCCTGTTGATGGCCTATGTCTCCGGCTCCATCGCCTTGCTCCTGGTCTTACTTTCCAAAGGAATTCCCGCGGTTCACATATTAAACCTCAATTTCATCGCTGCCGAAATCCTGAGAACGGTGGTCGGCAGCTTTGGACTCGTGACCGTGGCCCCCTTTACGGCCGTCGTGGGGGGATTTTTTTTGGTGAAAGGGGGGAAAAATCATGCCCCGATCCCGGCGTACCGCGGATCCCCGGCAGGTTCAATTCAAGATCGAAGCCAGCCGGGCTGATTTGAAGGTTGGCGATCGGGTCACACCCCAAACCCTTGTGGGCACCGATTGGGAGACCGGTAAGAGCGTGGCGGCGGGCGTCCACGGCGAAGTGGTGGGGGTCCGTTTTTTAGGGGGTGAACATGCCTTCCTGGTGTTCATCCGTCCCGATTCCCGGTGATATCGGTTCCATCCGGATTTGAGTCCGCAAGTTTTTCAGCAGTCCCTCCGCTTTCTCGGGCGCAGCCATTCCAAGGATCGGCGCATCTCTTTCAGCCCCCTAGTCTTTCCTGAGGCAGCGAAAATTCTGGCGATCCAAGATTCGGGCCAAGAATTTACAAAAGGGAAACAGGTCTTTAATTCATCCCGGTTATTTTTTTAATATGAAATGGGCTTTGATCATGAAAAAAGAACCCTTTGAACGAGTGGACGGCCATGAAGTGTGCAAAATGCCATGGAAGAATGTATGCGGAAACTTTCTACAGCCATACCGAGGCGTTTCACGGCTGGCGCTGCCTGATGTGCGGCGATATTGTCGACCCGGTCATCTTCCTTCATCGGATCACCGGGGATCGGAACATTCCAATTCCTGAAAGGAATGAGGATTTGATTCGCCTGATCGCGAAATACCTGTCTTTGAAATCCGCTGCTGCCTGCGGTGGAACCGGAAGGAATCCGCCCCGTGGGGTTTGAGGGTACCGGGGCTTTGGAGTTCGCCCGCCTGATCGCTTTTGCGCGGATTGTGGGAAGCGCAGGAGAATCCCGGGAGATTTCCTTCTTGGCTCAGGGGGATCCGGCGGTGAGGCTGACCGGTTTCCCGTCGAAGGTCCCAGCGGTGCACCCCGCCAAAGATATGATCGATCGATTGGAAGGCGAGGGTGCGGACGAGGTCGGGAGGTTCCTCTTGGCACTCTTGCGGGGCCTTGAGCTTCTTCTTTATCCCGGCAGAGGCGCTTGGCCGGGACCCAAGGACCGCCCTACTTCATGATTCGGGGGGAAATTCAGTGAAGCTTCAAAACCTGGAGGGGTTCTATCGCTGGCATTCCAAGGTCTACGAGATCACCCGCTCCATCTTCCTGGCCGGCCGGACGGAGGCTGTGGACCTTCTTGCCTTGCAGGACGGAGACCGGATCATCGACTGGGGATGCGGCACCGGCCTCAATTTTCCTCTCCTGCTCCGAAAAAAAGTGGACCTGGTGGGGATCGATGATTCGGCCTCCATGCTGGGGCGGGCCCGGGAAAAATTCCCGGAAATTGAATTGGTTCAAGGGGATATGTCCCATTATCCTTTCCCCGAGCAGGCGGATAAAGCCATTTGCACTTATTCTCTGTCCATGGTCGATCCGTGGAAGGAGACCATCAGGAATATTTGTAGGGCCCTCAAGCCAACCGGGAGATTGGTCATCCTGGACTTTGGTCAGCTTACCGGGCCTCTCAAGCTTCTTGCTCCATTTTTTTCTGCTTGGCTTAAGCTCCACGGGGTGAATCCCGGGATGTCCCTCTCCTCCTTGCTCCCGAAATATTTCCATGGCCTGAAGATTCGATCCCTGCACAGGGGGTACAGCTTCCTGGCCCTAGCGGAATTTCCCGTCCTGCAGCCTTCCCCCACCCGGCCTCCCGACAGGCCCTTCCGGGTGGTCTCGCAGAGATTCATTTTCCCTCCGGGGGGATCACGCCCGATTCTCTCCTTTGACTTCACCCTGAACCGTTGAATCGATCTCGCCCCCGGGGCTCCGACTAACCTTCCTTTGCCTGGAGAAGCTTCTGCTTGAGGTCGTTTTCGATCTTGAGGAGCTCCTGCTCCGCTTGCTGCCGCTTGGCCCGCCCATCGCGGTGGATCCGAATGACCTCCTCGATGGTACTGATCAGGTCGTCATTGGCCTTTTTCAGAGTCTCGATATCCACGATTCCCCGCTCGGTTTCTTTGGCGGTCTCGGTCGTCCCCGCCTTGAGCATCTCGGCATTTTTCCGGAGGAGCTCATTGGTGGTCTCCGAAACCTCCTTCTGCAGCTCCAGGGCCTTTTTCTGCCGCATAAGACTGATGGCAATCACGATCTGGTTCTTCCAGAGAGGAATCGTGTTCAGGATCGAAGTCTGGATTTTCTCGGTCAACTCCTGATTGGAGCCCTGGATCAGACGAATCTGGGGAAGGGTCTGGAGGGCGATGGTTTTATTCAGCTTGAGATCGTGGATTCTCTTTTCGAAACGGTTGAGCGCCTGGGCAAAATCCTTGAACCGCTGGGCCTCGATCGGGTCGGAGGAGGCCTTCACTCTGGCTTCCATCTCCGGAAGGAGCCGGGTGCGGGCTTCATCGAGTTTTTCTTCGCCCGCCAGAATGTAGGTTTCGAGCTCCCGGAAATATTCGACGTTCCGATCGAAGAGACCGTCGAGCATGGTGATGTCCTTCATCAGTTGCCGCCAGCTCTGGTCGAGCTTCTGGGTGATCTCCTCGATCTGAGCGATGATGGTCTCCTGCTGGGCGATGAACCGCCGGCCCTTGTCGAAAAGCCCGCCGATGATGGGAAGGGATTCGAGAAGGCCTTTCCCCTCCCTGAGCCGGTCGAGGTCCACCGACCTAACCTGGACCAGGAGGTCGGTAAGCATGTTTCCCACGACCCCCGCATCTTTGGCCTTGATTTCTGCCAGGACCCGGTCAGCAAAGTCGGCGATCTTGCTCTGGACCCCGACCCCGAACTGGATCAGGGCCTGGCCGTCGGTCAGGCCGATCTGATTCTTGATTTGGGATATCTTTTCCCGGTCGGGCCCCGCCAAAGGAATGAGGGGAGCTTGGGGATTGTCCATCCGACTGGTTTGCTTCTCCATTCTTTTCCTCCCGCCTTAGGGATTTGATCGGGTCTGCAATGCGGCGATGATCCTTTCCATGACCGCCGGGCTGGGCATGGGGATGACCTTTTCGATCCGTTCGGGAATCCCGGCCACAGTTAAAACCTTCGGATCGTTCCGAACGCCCGCGAGCCCTGTCCGAAAACCGTGCCGGGTCCAGGCAATTCTCTGGACTTCCGGGTCCTCCAGGGCTTTGATCAGGCTGGCCGCCTTCGCGTTGGTGGCGATGATGATATGAGAGCTCCAGACCGTTGGCACCGGGTAGAGGATACGGACCTTACCCTTCACCACCTCCCATATATCCTTATTTTGCAGCCCGAATTCGATCAGCTGGTTCTCGTAGCCCACGATGATCGGATGGGCGCCGATACCGGTCCTGAGAAACTGCTCAAAGAGCACACCGGTGGAATGTTCCATGTACCCCACCCGTCCAAACAACCGATTGACTTGGGGGAGGACCTTTCCCACCGCCTGCTCATCCACCAGCTCGCCGCCGTTCAGGATGCTCGCCACAAGGCCGGCGAACTGGTTTCCGCTGTTGGACTTCAAAGGGTCGGTGGGGATTATGGCGATGTTCCCGTAGAGGCTGGGAAGGCCGATATCCGTCCACTTCGCCCGTTCGAGAACCAGCTTGACCAACCTCCCCATATCTGCGGCGTATAGAACACCACCCTGGCGCTGGAGGATGGCGCTTTTTTCCAGGGCTTCAGCCACGATATCCCAGGAATAGAGGACGATGGGCGAATTGAAGATCGTGGCATCCTTCACCAGGGGCTTCCCCAGGGATTTATAGATTTCCAGGGCCACCTGGCTGCTGGGGAAGAAGAAATCATACTTGGCCGGGTCCTCCCGGATCATCTCGATGGACCCGGCCTTGTTATAATCCAGGACGCAGCCGTAGCGGGTCCTCAGGACCTTTTGGACCTGTTCGTCCTCCAGGAATCCCAGTTTTTCACTCCCCACGAGTCCTTTCAGCTTGACCGGGGAGGGAGGGCCCCAGGATTCCCCAAGGAACATCTTCCAAGCCAAGCCCAGGAGGATGATGGCCCCCAGGATCAAAAACCCGATTCCCTTTGTTCTCACGGTTTGGGCCTCGCAGTGGGCTCTTCCGCGTAGCCGTCCATCTCCATCGTCTTCTTGAGGACCTTGATTTCGCTCTCCAGGTCGAAAATATCGCCCTGAAGAAGCTTGACATAATGCTTTTCAAAAACGCGGTGCAGGTCTTCAAGGGTATGCCGGGCCTTGTCCAGGGGAAGGGTGATTTCCTTTCCCGCCTGCCGGTGCTCCTCCAGCTCATCATAGCGGCGGACCACCTTGTGAAGGACATCCATGTAATAAGGCAGGGCCCTTCGGGTGCTCTTGACCAGGGAGGGTTCCGCTTTCACCTTGTTCAGGATGTTTTCGACGCTCCGCCCGATCCGCTGCACCTTTTTCCCCACTTCGCCGTCAGTCACTTTGGCGGCCGCGGAAAGGATTGCCGCCATCTTCTCATTCATCTCTTGGAGAAAGGCTTTCACCTCCCCGTCTCTTATTCCGCCCAGGGCGACCGCCAACCCCTTTTGTTTGTGGCCGATGAGCAATACGGCGCCGAACCCGGCTATGGCCGATAGGAGGGAAAAGAGAAGGGGCCCTCCCAGGGCCAGGTAGAAGAACAGAAAGATTCCTCCTCCGATGGTACCCGCCAGGATGTTTTTCATCGGCTGCGAATCCCCACCGCTTCCCCCGGGGGAAGCTCAGTGATAAGCCCGCACCTCCCGGAACGTATGGATCAAGTCCTTGCGGCCGTCGAAGACCTTTCCCCGGGTGAGACCCGCGATGTCCCGGAGCTGCTTTTCTTCGGCGCTCCCAAATTGAACCGGGAAGACCGGGATATCCTTCCCGCATTTCCGATAGGCCCGATCCAGGTCGGGCAGGGTTGAGCCGGTGTTGCTCTTTCCGTCGGTCATCAGAACCACCGCCGGGACAAAACGGCGGTGATCGACCCGGCAAAGAAGCTCGATCCCCCGGATCACCGGGGAGTAAATGTCCGTCCCTCCGTCCGGGCCCAGCCTTTCCACTTCGTCCAAGACCTGGCGGATGAGGGAGGGATTGTGGCCCTCCAGGTTCCAAACCTTCAGGGTGCGGTTGCTGAAGGCCATAAGGACCACCTTATCTTCCGCCGAAAGATGGAGAAGGTATTTCGAAGCGATGGCGGGGTCCAGGACCGTTCGGATGGCGGCCTTCAGCTGCTTTTCCCCCTCGCCCTTCATGCTCCCCGAGAAATCCAGGGCAAAAACAGTGAAGGAGGCTTTGCGGAACAGGGTCTGGTAAAAAACCAGGGCGTCATAGAGCACCTCGGGGGCCGGAAGTCTCAAAGGGGAAAGGACCCGGTCGTAGCGGATTCCCCAAGCGGAATTCCAGACCCGGGCCGGGGGGGCTTGCAGCGGGAAGGCCGTCCGCCTTCCCAGGGCGAGCAGCTCCTGCTGGATTTCCTTCGAAAGGAGGTGGTCCTGAAGCTTCCGGAAGAAGGCGATCTTCCGGTCATCTCCCCTGTCAATCATCCCGAGGGGGGAATCGGCAATCACAATCCCGTCCACCGGGTAAACGGCATAAAGAGGCTCTTTCCCCTGGCGAATCAACTCTTGATTGGTTTCGATGATGAGGGATTCATAATTGACCATGGCATCATAATCGCCCTGGAGGAACAGGTCTTTCAGCCAGCCGGAGCTACCCGACGAACGGTTGACCCCCTCGAGGAGCCGGCGCATCTTCTGCTTGAGAGTAGGACGGTCGAGGACCTCCCGGGTCAGGACATCAGGGCTGTCCGCCAGGGCGTATAAAAAACCGATATAGGCCGAACACCCGCTGTTGGATTGAGAAGCCGAGGTCATGGCGAACCGCAGCCGCCCCGTTTCCACCAATTCCAGGATATCCTGGACCCGAATCCCTTCGCGGGTCAGGTTGAGCTCCCGGGCCTTGCTTTTCTTTACTCCCAGGATGACGGGAGAGTACATGATGGATTTCTGGTGCTTTACGATCCGGTGGGTATCCCCCAAGTTCAGCCAAATGCTGCTTGCCGGCCAGACCGCGTCGGCCTCCACTTTGCCGCCTTGCAGGTCCGTCATCATGTCGATGGAGCCTTTGTATTGCATTACCATCTTGACGCCGTTTTTCCCCCCGAACCTTTCCAGAATACCCTCCAGGGCCTTATTCTCGGACCCGGAGAGGATGACGAAGTTCTCCGGGGTCCTCTCCGAACAGGAGAAAAGGAACGGGGAGCATCCCAAGAGGGCAAAGAGGAAAAGGGATCGATAGAGGCTGGCCGCGCCGGAAACTCGTCGAGTCAACAAAATCCTTCCCCCGAAAAAATCATGGCTTTCCTTTTTAATATTTGGATAAAACCGGAATCCCGGCACCCTTCGTCCCTCTGATTCTATCATCCCAGCAGGAATTCCGGTCCGGGAAAACCATTACTTCCCTACTTCGGACTGTGATGAAAAGGCGAAATGGCGCGAGGCTGGTGCCGCCGTTCATTGGAATCAATGCCGTTTTCCCACCATTACAAAAAATTTACCGCCGGTTAACCTGCCCGTTGCATCTTCCTCCGATAATAAACATGGATAATACCCCCACCCAAGGGGAATCTTCCGGCAATGGGCCGGTCCCATTCAGCGGGAAAAAATCCATGTCGCCCAGGGGGAGATAAACGCCGATGCGGCCCGGTTCAAGAGGATCTTCTTCGAATTTATGGGGATGAGCAAATGAAAATCGACCTTCATGTCCATTCCAAGTTTTCGGATCAAGCCCCGGAATGGGTCCCGAGGAAAATCGGTTGCCGAGAAAGTTACTCGGAGCCCCTTCATATTTACCGGGTTGCCATGGAGAGGGGCATGAATGGGGTCACCATTACCGATCACAATTCCATCCTCGGGTCGCTGGCCATCGCCCATCTCCCGAATGCCTTTATCAGCGAGGAGGTGACCACTTATTTCCCCGACCATCCGGGGGAAATCCATGTCCTTGCCCTGCGCATCAACGAGGAAAAGCATCGAGAAATCCAAAGGCTCCGCCGGAACATTTTCGACCTGGTCGCCTATCTGAAAGACCAGGCCATTCCCCATGTCCTGGCCCATCCCCTTTATGGCCTGGGGAGTCACCTTCCTGGCGACGTATTTGAGCGGCTTCTGCTCCTTTTCCGGAATTTCGAGGCGAACGGTACCCGGGCGGAAGAACAGAATGAGACCCTGAAGGCTATCCTTTCGTTTCTCCGCCCGGAAGACATGGAGAGGCTTGGCGAGCTTCACGGCTTTCGGCCCCCCGACCCCGATCCCTGGTTGAAGAATCTGGTGGGCGGTTCCGACGACCACAGCCTTCTGTATGTGGGCTCCCGTTATACCGAGGTGCCGGGGGCCCAGGGGTTGGAGGATTTTTTTCGGGGTTTGGAAACAGGAAACGCCCGGGTTGGGGGGGGTCAATCCAAACCGGAGCAACTGGCCCATTCCGTTTGCAGTATTGCCTATCAATTCTTCAGGGAGCGCCTGGGTCTCCAGCGGACCCGAGGGCGCAATCCCATCTTTCGATTCCTCGATCGATCCCTCCTGGCGCGGATTGAAGAAAAGGAAACTTTTCTCCCTCGCCTTCGCGGGTTTTGGCCGCATCTGGGGATTCGGGGGCTAAAAAATATGGGCTTCCAGACCGGGTGGAGCATCTTTCAGCGGACGGTTCTAAAGCCGTTCCTGGGGGACCCGCAACTCAAGGAATTCCTGAAGACCGTAAAAGGTGGAGACGATCACGGCAGCCAATGGTTTCGTTTTGTTAAGACCGCGGTGAATACGTCCCTCAGCCAGATTATGGAGCAGGTTTTCCAAGACGCGGATGCCGCATCCTGCGGACTCCTTCCCCTTCTCCCCTCCATCGGCTCAGCCGGAACCTTCGGCCTTTTGGCGGGGCCCTATATGGGTTCCTATGCCCACGCTGCCGCGGATCGCCGCTCCAGCCGCCAGGTCCTCGAGAATTTTTTTCCTTCTATTCCCGGAAAAGGCCGGGAAAGCTTAATCGGCTGCTTCTACGATACGCCGGAGGGGGGGTTGGCGCGGTCGCTTTTCTCAGCCGGGGAACATGGGCTGGGATTCGCCGGGACCGGTTTGCCATGGACCGGGATCACCTGTCATGGAGAAAGCGTTGCGCCAGAGGGGAATTTTAAGGTTTTCCGTCCGGTTGGGCGTTTCGTTTTTGGGCCTGACCCGGTGCCTCCATTCCCGATTCCTCCATTTCTAGACCTTTTGCAATACTCTTACGAGAGCAATTTCACCGGCATCCATTCCCTGACCCCCGGCCCCATGGGTCTGGCCGCCCTGGCGATCGCCCGCATCCTGCGGCTTCCGATTCGAGCCACCCTTCACGGCGGCATATCCCGTTTCACCCGGCGCTTTTCCGGCGATCCCTCTGCGGAGGCCACCCTCTGGAAATACCTTTCCTGGTACTACAACCGCATGGAACAGCTTAACGTCCCCTCCCGATGGGCCGTGAAGGACTTGGCGAGGAGGGGATTGCGGCAGGATAAGATGCGGGTTTTCTCTCCCCCCGTGGATTTGCAGCGGTTCAATCCGGTCAAGAGAAACGGGTACCTTGAAAAAAGATTCGCCCTGACGAGGGGAGCGGGCCTCCTCTATGTCGGATGGATCGCGAGTGAAAACGATATTCCCCTGCTGGGAAAAATCCTTGCCCAACTCCGGCGGACCGCTCGGGAGGCATACCTCATTTGCATGGGGGAGATTCCCGAACGATCGGAACTGGAGAAAAGCTTAAGGGGGGCTCCCGTCTTTTTCACCGGCCCATTGGAAGAAGAAGACCTGGCCTTGCTCTTGGCTTCTTGCGATCTCTTCGTTTCCCCGAGTATTTCCGATTTGGAGGGGGAGATCGTGCTGCAAGCACAGGCCTCGGGCCTGCCCGCCGTGGTAGCCGATTCGGGATGTTTCCCGGAGTTCATCATTCCGGGCCAGACGGGTATGATCGTAAAGGCCGGGGATGCATCCGGTTTATTCCAGGCCATGGAGACCCTCACTCTGGACGCCGCCAGGCGCCAAAGAATGGCCAGGGCGGCCCGCCGCCACATGGAGGAGCGAAATGTTACCGCGGATTTCCCCCAGACCCTATTCTAAGCCGAGGGGTCCCATGAAGATCAGCTTTGTGATCCCGGCATTCAACGAAGCGGAAAATATAGGCCCATGCCTCTCTTCCCTTTTCCGGGAATTGGAGGGAGATCCCTTTCCGGCGGAGATCATCGTGGTGAACAATGCCAGCACGGATGCAACCGGGGATATCGCCGCCCAATTCCCCGGAGTCGTGGTCGTCGATGAGCCCAGGAAGGGCCTGGTCATGGCGCGCCAGGCAGGGTTCCTGAGGGCCACGGGTGATCTCGTGGCCAATGTGGATGCCGACTCCAGGCTCACGCCCGGCTGGATTCAATCGGTGAGGAAGGAATTCGCGAAAGACCCTGAACTTGTATGTCTCAGCGGGCCGTATATTTATTATGACCTTCCCCGCTGGAAAAGGGCGGTGACAAAGTTCTTTTACATCCTTGCCTTCGGGGCCTACCTGGGCACCAAATTTGTTCTGCGGGTGAGCTCGATGGCCCAGGGGGGGAATTTCGTCGTGCGAAGGGCCGCTCTCGAGCAAATCGGGGGATTCGATGTGAGCATCGATTTTTTTGGCGAGGATACGGATATCGCCCGCCGGCTTAGCAAGGTGGGCAGTGTAAAATTCACCTTCTCCCTCCCGATGTATTCTTCCGGCCGTCGTTTCGCCGGGGAAGGTATGCTGCGGACAGGCTTTCTGTATATGCTGAATTACCTCTGGGTCTCCTTTTCCGGCCGACCCCGAACCACAACCTCAACCGATGTTCGAATCGGCTGTTGATGGAAAGAGTGAGGAAGGGATTCTTTTTTTCCCAAGATTTAACCGGAGGCCCCATCGATAAAAATGCAACCTGCACCTTCTCCTGATTGCCGATCGGGTATTACCGGCTAACCCGAACTTTGTTACCCCCCGGGTCTAAAATTACAATGGAGGCTGGCTCTCTCGGTATCGGGTACAATCCGCCTGCAGCGTTTCCGATACCAATGAAAGAGCCGACTAAGTTCGTCATCAAATCAGGGGCGGCCGTTGCCGAGAGAACAGGCGTGACGATACCGCCCTAGACAAATAACGAATGGAAAACCCAGAATACCAGGGGTTGGTCTTTAACAATCAGTCGGCCATCCCGATGTTCTATTTTCCTTGCCATAGGTCTCAGGGCATTGAGATGACCGAAAAGGTGACAGATACAAACCCCCGATAGAAGGCCGGGGGTCCCGAAAGGGGATGGCCTTCAGGGCTTTTCCAAGATTAAGGGAAGATCGGGCTGCGTGGGGATTTCAGAAATTCCTCGGTGATCGCGGGCCCGGCATCTTGGAAGGCCCAGGCTCCTGGATTCCATCGGCGAGGTCCGCCCTTGGCACAGCTTGCCCTCAGGAATCGAGGATTTCGCGGACCTGGTTGGCCAACTTCTCGACACTGAAGGGTTTCGAAAGATACCCGCTTCGTTCGGGAAGGGATTGCTGATCACTCAAGGCCCGGTCCGTATGTCCGGAGAGAAAGAGTACTTTCAAATCCTTGCAGAACGGACGAAGCTGCTCGGCCAAATCTACGCCGCCCATGCCCGGCATCACCACATCGGTCATAAGAAGATCGATCCTTCCCTCATATCTGCGCCGCAGTTCCAGCGCCTCAAAGCCGTTGGAGGCTTCCAAGACCTGATACCCTTGTTTCCGAAGAATGCGCAGGACCAGATTCCGAACTTTTTCCTCGTCTTCGACCACCAGAATCGTTTCCGCCCCCTTGGGGATTTGGCCCTGGGCGCTTTTTTCCTTTTTTTCCTCCTCCAGGGTTTCCAGACGGGGAAAATAGAGCTTGAAGGTCGCACCATGGCCGGGTTCGCTGTATACCCGGATATGGCCGAGGCTTTGGGTCACGATTCCATATACCGTCGCCAGTCCCAATCCCGTTCCCTTTCCTTTCTCTTTGGTGGTAAAGAAGGGCTCGAAGATTCGGCTCTGCACCTCGGGGGTCATGCCGATGCCCGTGTCGCTTACCGAAAGCATCACGTATTTTCCCGGTTTCACGCTCACGTGGCGCTGGCTGATGGCGGCATCGAATTCTACATTCCCGGTTTCAATCAGAAGCCGGCCGCCCTTGGGCATGGCATCGCGGGCATTGACCGCCAGATTGAGGATCACCTGCTCGATCTGCCCAACGTCCGCCTTGACCGTTCCCAAATCAGGGGTCAAATGCGTTTGGAGCTCTATGTCCTCACCGATCAAGCGGCGGAGCATCTTTTGCAGGTTGCGGATAACTCCGTTCAGGTCTAACACCCGCAATTCCATGATTTGCCGGCTGCTGAAAGCCAGAAGCTGTTTGGTCAGGGATGCCGCCTTATCACCCGCCTCTTTGATTTCCTGAAAGGACTCCTGGAAGCGGTCCCCCTCCGCCAGTTCCATCAGGCAAAGCTGGGCATGGCAGTTGATAACCGAGAGGATATTGTTGAAATCGTGGGCGACCCCTCCGGCGAGACGTCCGATGGTTTCCAATTTCTGGGACTGTTGAAGCTGTCTTTCGAGATTTCTTACCTCCCGCAGCTTCTCGGAAAGGTTTTTCATGGCCGAAAGGAGCTGCCCCGCCTCATCTCCCCGGTCCACCCGGATCTCTGCGGACAGGTCCCCTTCCGCGAGTTGGTTGGCCACTTCGACCCCCTGACGCAGGGGTCCGGTGATGCTCCTCGTCAGAAAAAAGATCATTAACCCGGCGGCCAGGCAAATCCCTCCGCCGACCGCCGCAGACAGATTGCGGGTAAAGAAATAAGCATCTTCGGTTTGCCAATAGAGAAGGTCGCTCTGCTCTTTTTCAAAGATGACAAGTTCGGCGCAAATCTGCTGCAGTTGCTGAAGAACAGGCCTCGCGCTGATCATGTAATCATGACCCGGGCCTGCCCCGATCTTCGGTGAGTCCCCCATAAGAATTCGGTCGCTGGCGCTTCGGGATTTCTCCACGGCCTTCTTAAGCCGATCCAGCAGGTCTCTTCCCCTTTCCGTTTGCTCCAGCCTCTCTAATTCCGTCAGGGAGGTTTGCAGGCTTTCCCGGGAAGTCAAGATTTTTACGTATTCCATGCTCCTGACGATTTCGTCCGGGGAAAGGGCGGTTATCAAAAGGGCTTTGTCGATGGTATGGACGGCGTCCCGGATCATGTTGGCGTGCCATATTTTGGCATTGTTGACTTGGAGGATGGAATCCATCTTATCCTTCATGCGGTTCATATTCGAAATGCCCAGAACCCACACAAAAACCATGGACCCTAAGGCGAAACCGAGGACCATCACCAGACGATGCCCGATTTTCATATTGCGCCAGGGAAAGGGATTCATCTCTTCTCGTTTCATTCGCGAACGCCGCCGGGGTCAGCGCGTGAGGGGATGGCCACCATAGGTGATGGCCTCGATGAGGTGGTTGGCTTTCGACGCCGCTTCGGGGGAAAGGGGGGCATAGTGGAGGGGTCTGGCAAATTTCTGGCCGTCGCGGATGATCCAGCGCAGCAACTTGACAACCTCTTCTGCTCTTTCCTTGTTTCTTCCCGCGTAGTTTTGCTCCCGGTACAAGACCAACCAGGTGAAGCTGCTGATGGGATAGCCGTTGTCGGCATGGGTGTCCGTGAGGGATATATGCGTGTCGTCCGGCAGGGGTACCTCGGCGGCCAAACTCACGGAATCCGGAGTGGGGCTAATGTACCTCCCATTCCGGTTTTTAACCGCACCCACGGTCATATCGTTTCCGAGCGCATAGATGAGTTCCACGTAGCCGATCGATCCGGGAATCTGTTTGACCGAACCGGCCACCCCCGGATTTCCCTTCGCTCCGGTTCCGACGGGCCAATTCAAGCTTTTCCCGGTTCCGACTTTTTCCTGCCACTCGGAAATGGTCTTGCTCAGGTATTCGCTGAAGATATGGGTTGTTCCGCTCCCGTCCGAGCGATGAACGACGCGGATATTCATGGCTGGAAGTTTCGCCTCTCCGTTGATGGCTGCAATCTTCTGATCATCCCATCTTTGGATTTTTCCCAGGAAAATATCCGCCAGGACCCCGGGGGTGAATCTCAGCATGGGATTCTCGGGCAGGTTGTAGGTAAGGGCCACCGCCCCCAAACAGGTGGGGATGTGGATGACCGGGGCTCCGGCTTCCTTCATTTCCTGGGGGGTCATGAAGGCGTCGGTCCCCCCGAAGTCGATCTTCCTCTCAATGATCTGGCTGATCCCTCCTCCCGAACCTATTCCCTGATAATGGATTTTAATCCCGGTTTGACGAAAATAAGCATCGAAGATTCTGTGATAGAAGGGGAGGGGAAAGGTTGCGCCGGCCCCCCGCAATTCCCTTTCAACCGCCTTGGCCGGAGACGCGTTGAAGCCGAGAAAAAAAACAACTGCGAGACAAAGGAATCGAATGCTGCAGGTTTCCATGGGACCTCCTCGTACGCCAATCGGTCTATTCCGATTTTTAGGCTTGATTCGAAAAGTACGTGATCAATGAATTTCGGGGAATCATTCGTAAAAGGGCAGAGTCGCGCCCGGTAACCAGGATTTTCCTTAAGACCCCGGCGCTCCCCAAAATCCCCCCTGCCCCTCTTTATCAAAGGGGGGGTGGGGGAGGGATTTCAAAGAGGGGTTGGCCATACAAAATGTCTTGGCCAATTTCAGGCTTTTTTTGAAAGCGTGCGCGATGAATCACGTACTTTTCGAACATAACCGACTTTTACTTTAGCGTATTGATGTTAAAGAATTGTAAAAAATTGCAGGATTTGACGCCCGAAAGGCAATTCAAGGAACGAGGGGAAGAAGGGGAATTCAAATCGGCCGGGGGAGGCAAAGGATGGACAGGGTCTTTCCACCCAATGGGTATCCGAAGCAAGAGCGCTCCATATAAGAATCGCCCCGGATGCCGTGGTCGGTCTCCTGGATTCCTGGCAGGGTCATGGATACGGCCTTGCCGGTTGGCCGGGATTACCGGGGTCCTTTCGGGTTTTGATCCCTCCCAGGCTGCGGTTTGCCAGAACAGGAAATAGAACCCCCCCTCCCATGGCCAGCATGTCCGGAAGATTCAAAGAAGGGACCCCCACCAGCCGGTTCAACCCGGGAACGAAGGAGGAGAGAACCCGCGTCCCGAGGGCCGCCCAAAAAACCGCCGTCAGAATGGGATTCCCAGGGCGGGGAACAGACCCGGGAGCACCCTTCTTTGACCTCCGGATGGAAAAAGCATGGGCCAGGACGCCGGTGTGGAGGGTTTGATAAGCCAAGGTTCCGGCCTGAGGGCCGCAGCCATGTCGCAAGATCCCGTAAGCTCCCACCCCGGCGGCGCCGGCGGCGATGAGCATCGCTTCCCGATTGGTTTCCCGGAGATTCGGCAAGGCGAAGGGGTCCGGCAGGCGATCCGGAGGCAAATGGGGATCGGGGAAGTCGAAGCAAAAACCCAGGACCATCAGGCTCGTCCACAGGGAATCCAGGGGCTGGGAGCGGTAGCCAAGGTTGGCCGCCGTCGCGGCGGAGAGAAAGATCATTTCGCCCAGGGAGGCAATGAACAGGAAATGAAGAGCCCTTTCCATGTTCCGGTAAAGGGAACGGCCCGCCTGGATGGCCGGGATGAGGGTGTGGAGTTCGTCCCTCTCTAGGACCAGGTCGGCCGCCCGCAGGGCCGTTTCCTTGCCGCTGATCCCCAGGGTCACTCCCACGTCAGCCATGCGGAGCGCCGGGGCGTCATTGATCCCATCCCCGACCATGGCCACCACCTGGCCCGAATTCTGGTAGGACTGAATGATCTGGGATTTCATGGACGGGCTGACTTTGGCGAAGACGTGGACGCGCGTGGCCAGGGACTGGCGGATTTCGGCGGGAACATCGGCGAGGAGGCCCGCGTCAAGAATCTTCATATCCTCGACGCCACTGATTCCCAATTTCTTGCCGATGGCATAGGCCGTAGGGGTTTGGTCGCCGGTGATGATGACCGTCTCGATTCCCAGGTGATGAAGACCGGCGATAAGCTTCCGGGCGTCCTTCCGCAGGGGGTCGGCCATGCCGATCAAACCCACCCAAATGAACCCCTTTTCATGTTCGTCGCCTGTTTCATCCGCAGAATAGGCGACCCCGAGAACCCGGAGGGCATCGCTGGCCATCTCCACATTCATCGATTCGATGACCCTGCGGTCTTCCGGCAGGAGAGGAACGACGTCGCCGTCCTTCAAATGCCGGTCGCACTTCTCCAGGACATCGAAAGGACTGCCTTTGATGGCGAAGAGTTCCTGGTTTTCAGGGGTTCGATGCAAGGAGGAAATAAAAGGGCGATTCTCTGAGCGAAAGGTCATGCGTTGAACGGGAAAGGCTCCGCGCAATTCTCCCACGGAAAAACCGGCCTTCAGGGCCAGCCGGAGGAGGGTCATTTCCGTGGAAGACCCGCGCAGGATGGCATGCCCGTCTTCCTCCAGGAATTCGGCTTCGTTGCACAAGACCGATATCTTGAGCAGTTGAAAGAGGTCAAAGCAAACGGATGGCCGAAGAAGCCGTTTTTCGAAGAAGAATTCGTCTTCCTCGACCTCGATCCTTTTCATTCCGCAGAATATGCGCAGGACGGTCATCCGATTCTGGGTGATCGTGCCGGTCTTGTCCAGGCAAACAACCTGGATCGCCCCCAGATTCCCCAGGGCGCCCAACCTCCGAACCCGGATGTGGTATTGCTTTAGGTTCCGGAGGGCGCCGGAAAGGAGGGCCGTGGCCAGGAAGGAGAAACCCACGGGGAGGGCGGCGATAAAGACCGCCGGGGCCAGGCTAAGAAGCCGAAATCCCCCGTACCCGCGCAGAAGACCCAGCGCCAGGACGAAGCCGGCCCCGACGCAACCCCGCAAAAGCATCCGGCGGGCCATCCGATTCAGGAGCCGGATTGTGCGGGCCTCGGGGGGGAGAATTTCGCCCAGGAGGGTTTGGAGGCGGCCGAACTCGGTCGATCGTCCCGTGGCTACGACCACAGCCTTGCCGTTTCCGCCGGTGACCAGGGTCCCTTTGTAAACCATGTTGTGCCGTTCCGCCACCGGAGTCCCGGGGGCCAGAGAAGCGGCGGTCTTGGGGGTGGGCAAGGATTCTCCGGTGAGGGCGGATTGGTCCACGGTCAGGTTTTTTGCCAGGATCACGCGCCCGTCGGCAGGCACCTCGATTCCCGCATGGAGAAGAAGGATATCGCCAGCTACAAGATCGGTTTCAGGTATTTCACGAAGGGCGGAATCCCGGATCACCAAGGCGGTGGACTCTGAATCGCCCTCCTGGGTAAGGATGCTTTCCGCTCCCCTTTCCGTCAGATAGTCGATGACCGCGCCGGTGACCAGGGTCCCGAGTGTGAGGGCAGCCGTCGCCGGATTTCCGCGGATGAGAGTCAATACCCCGGTTATGCCCACCAAAGCACTGGAAAAGGACCTAAACTGGCTTGCCAGTATATCGATGAAAGAGCGAGGGCGAAGCTCCCGGTAGGTATTCGGGCCCCAGCGCCGCAATCGACCACGGGCTGACTCGCCGCAGAGGCCTTGATCGGCGCTCGTTTCCATCTGCTGCAGCAGGTCTTCGGCACTCATGGAGTGCCAATGATTCAAGTCTGGAAAGCCGGAAGGTACAGCACTACCCCAGTTTTCCAGGACAGAACCCTTCGGACCCGGGAGGATGAATGGCGCTTTTTGGCGGAGTCCCGGGGGGGAAAAGGGAGAACCGCCAATTCCCTGTCGATGAAATTCTTCGAGGATTTTTGTGAGGGGAGCAAGGACAACCTGCATCCCCCTGTCTGGATGGAAACGGATGATCAAATTTCCGGTGGCAGGGTTGGCCCGAACTTCCAAGACCTCGGGGATTAGGGAGAGTTTCCTTTCCAGAAAGGACTGAAGCCGGGAGGACCGGTGCAATCCGTGAACCTTGATTCTTGCTCTCCCCGGAATTTGGTGGAGGATGCGGATCATCGTTTCCCTTCGCCGCTTTTTCTGATTCGGGCACCATCGGCCCCTTTGTTCTTCAGCATGTTATTCCAGGTGCCTCGATTCTGCAACCCTCTTTTCATAGGGTCTTTTTCGCCCCGGGAAGACTGGGCCGGATTTTTTTCTTTTTTTACAAAAAAGTAAACCAGCCATAACGGTGTTTTGTTATTCTATTCCTGAGAAAGGACCTGAATGTTCCCGGAAATTTATTCGATGCGATGAAAAACCTCTGGGGCTCTTTCGGACAAAGAACGGTTGGGTACGGCGGATTAAGGGTTTTGAATCCTTTTCCTTCAGGGTTGAGAAAAAGAATCGACAGACTTCCCCGGGGGCTAGCCTTGGCCTGCGGGGTCCTTTTTTCAGCCCTTGTCCTTTTGTTCGCCTCGCTTCTCCTCCGGAATATTTTCCAGCCGCTTCTTGCTCCTCTCATCGAACTGGAAAATTTTAAACAGGCCTTGCAAAGATGGCAGGGGGATTTCGGCTCCTGGATGCCGGTGATCTTTATCCTGGTCCACGCATCCCAGGTGGTGGCTGCGCCCATTCCGGGGGAGGTGACCGGATTCATGGCCGGCCTACTGTTCGGAGTCCATCCCGGTTTTTTGTATTCCATGGTGGGCCTCATCCTCGGTTCCTGCCTGGATTTCTACTTGGGGAGGTGGCTGGGAAAACACCTTCTCCATAAGGTAATTCCCCGGGAGATCCTGGAGAATTTCGGGTTTCTCCTCAAGAAGGAGGGAAAGCTCATCGCCTTCCTCCTTTTTTTGCTTCCCGGATTCCCCAAGGATTTTCTAAGCTATTTTCTGGGAATGACTCCCATGAACTTCGGGGCCTTCGTTTTGGTGATGGCCGCCGGGAGAGCCCCGGCCACATGGGTCCTGGCCCTTCAGGGGGCCCAGGTCGCCCGGGGAAATTATCCGGTCTTCTGGGGGCTCATCGGCGCGGCGGCTATCCTTCTGCTCGTCTTCTATGCCTATCGGAAAAGGATGTACGGTTGGATACGCCGAAGGTCATGGCCAGGGAATTACCCGGTTCATTGAGGTCACGCCGGGAAGCTCAAGGGACTAAGGAGAAGAGGATTTTTCCCCGTGCCTGGGCCGGGGGGGGGATTCCCATTAGCCGGGAGATCGTCGGGGCCAGGTCGACGGCATGGATGCCCGGGATCGGACCCTGCCGGCGGATTCCCGGGCCCGAGGCCAGGAATACGGCCCGCAGGTTGACTTGATGAGGAATGTCAACCAGGTTCGGCAGGTGCCCGTGGCTGCCGAAAAACGGGGCCAGGGCAATCCTTTTTTCGGGAGTGGAGGCATTGAACTGGTAGGGCGGACGGAGGACCGCCACCACATCGCCGCTTCTCGTGGGGTGGAGAGAATCACTCCCATCCACATTCCCCAGTTCCTCTTTCTTCAAGATTTTCAGAACCACCTGTTTGCCGGGATTCTCCGGGTCCTTAAGATTCCGAAAGGCGGCAAGAATCTCATCCCGAACTTTTTCATAGTGGGCAGCAGGAACGACCCCGCCCGGGTCGCGTCCTTCAAGGCTGATGTAGACCTGCACCGTGGCCCCCGAATAACAGGCCTTAGCCAGAGTCGGGGCTCCCCCGGGGCGGCAATTGGCGGTCTGCGCGGTTGATTGTAAACCCGCATCCTCGAGTATCTTCCCGGTGTTGACCGCGTACCAGTGGGGGGCAAACCCGTGGTCGGAGGCGGCGAAAACCGTGACATAAGGTCCCATAAGCTGACGGGCTAGGGCGAGTTTGGCATCGGCGCCGGAATAGGCGCTGCGGATGTATCCTTCCCGTTCGGTGACGCGATGATCCAAGTCCCCTTGGCAGCGCCTCCGGTCATAGCAGGGATTGGGCGTACCATCCATATCCGAGGGGGTGATGAGTCCCAGAAAATGGTGTTGGAATTCGTCGGGAACGGGATAGCCCACCAGGGCGAGGTCCGTTTGGGGCTGCAGCGTCTCGAGAATAAACGTGGTAACGGCATTCCCGTAGGTCGCCTCCAGGTCGAGCCCCTGCTGGACGTAGGTTTCTTCGTCGATGATCCCCGCCTGCAGCGGGGCTGCGTCGGCCAGGATGTAGCCGGGGAGGTTCTCGGCGATGTATTTTTCCAGCCGATCTTCTCCCGGCCCTCCAGGCGGCAGCGAATTGCAGGCATCGGTTGTACATGTGGCCGTCACCCGGGCCACGGGGGTGAAATAAAGCTTGAACCTGCCCAGGTCGGGTTCCAGGATGATCAATTTCACGTAAAAACTTGCCGCCTGACCGGCCCGTGGCCCGGTTAACCCGCTCGGGCCGGGCAGCTTGACTTCCTTGAATTCACCCGAAGCCAAATCCACGGACTGGCAGGAGACATTTTTGGAACATCCGCCGGGCACCAGAATGACGCGATCGTAAGTCGGGAGTCCGTCAACCTGGCTGTCGAAAACATACACGTCGTAAACTCGATCCGGGTTCTCTGCGGGTTTCCAGGTTGGAATCTTGAATACCGCCTGCCTCGGGGGGGCGGCGGGGTCTCCCTTGGGGACGTTTATCCATCCATCGGCGGGCAAAAAGGAGGCCGCCTGATAGGAAACTCCGAAGGCGGCAGCACCCGTTTCCTCCTCAGTGGAGAAAGGCGCGGCAAGGACCCCCCGGTTGGAAAAATAACTCCCGAATTCCACCGTCGGACCGGCGATCTTGGCGTTCAGCCCGCCCACCCAATGGACCTGGGCCACTTTCCTGCCTGCCCGTTCCGCGGCCGCGGCCAGGGTGTCGGCCTGAAGGATGTCGGGCATAGAATAGAAAGTCGGTTTGTTGAAATCCCCGCCGATGCGGTGAAAGGTGTTGTTCGTGGAGCCGTGTTGCGCAGGGTATGCCCCCGTTGCAAGGGAGTACCAGCAGACCCCGGAATTGGTGGGGAAGGGGGGAGCCATCCCGTTTTGCCCCAAGACTCCCTGGTCTATAAGCTGCCGATAGGTGGTCATGAAACCCTGCCGGGCGTAGCTTTCCATCAAGTCGGGCCGCATGCCGTCGGCGACGAAGAACAAAACTCTGGGGGCCGCCGGTTTTCCCTGCGCCAACCGATCCTGGGAGACTTTTGAACCGGCTACACACCCTTGCCCCCAGAAAAATCCAAGGACTGCAGCGAGGAAGAAAAAAACTCTTTTGTTCATGCTGGGGGGCCTTTAGGCAGGTCCCGGGTCCCCTCGAGGTCTTGACCCGATCCCAATAGGGTTTGGGCCTCTATTCTTTCGCCAGCCACTTTCAGGAGATCGAGGGTCTGCTGCTGGTTGCGGCATAGGCAGGCCCAGCAGCCAGTTGGGCCCTCGGCCAAGCGGCCCAGTCCGTCCGCATCGGGCAAGACCCCACACCGTGTCGCCAGGGTCAAGTCGCGAGCCCGGAGGCGGAATCCGTCGGCAAGCGACCAAGAAGCTAAAAGTTGGGTAATTGGACTCATGGCGATGCGCGAAGCAAGATGGGTCCACAGAACCCCCTACATTATGTCCCCACCGTTTCCAGCGCCTCTCGCATGATGGTTACGATCCTGTCCACCTCATCCTCGCTGATGATCAGCGGGGGGGCAAAAGCCAGAATATCGCCGATGCTGCGGGTGAAAAGGCCGCGATCCAGGCAGGCCTGGCGCACCTTGTTGCCCAGATTGGCCGGGGCTTTACTTTCCTTGTCGGCCACCAATTCCACCGCGCACATTAACCCCAGGCCGCGCACATCGCCCACCTTGGGGAACTCGAGCAGCGATTGCAGCCCGGCCAGCAGGCGCCGGCCGCGTTGCTTGGCCCGTTCGGCCAACCCCCCACGCTCCAGAATGTCCAGGTTTTTCAACCCCACCGCGCAGCAGGTAGGATGGCCTGAATAGGTGTAGGCATGCATCCACCGCTGGCCATACTCCGCTGTCCGAATCGCATCGCGGATTTCATCGGAAATCTGGATGCCTCCCAGGGGCAGGTAGCCGCTGGTGATGCCCTTGGCAAAAGACATGATATCGGGCTGAACCCCCCACCGTCGCAGGGCAAACCAATCTCCGGTACGGCCAAACCCGGTAATCACTTCATCGGCGATCAGCAGCACCTGGTGGCGATCGCAAATTTGGCGCAGATGGGGAAAATAATCATCCGGCGGCACAATTACTCCCCCGGCCCCCTGAACCGGCTCGGCGATGACTGCGCCCACCGTATCCGGTCCCTCGCGCAGAATGGCCTCCTCCACCAGGCGGGCTGCCGCCTGGCCGATGGTTTCGCCCGCTTTGACCTCGCCGTCAAAGCGGTAGGGATAAGGCGCGGCCACATGAACAAAGCCCGGTACGCGGGGCTCAAACATCTCCCAATACATAGGAAGGCCCGTGGCGCTCATGGCCGCCAGGGTGACGCCATGATAGGCCCGGTGACGGGCGATGATTTTGACCTTGCCCGGCTTGCCCTTGCGCTTCCAATAGTAGCGCACCGTTTTAAAGGCGCTTTCGTTCGCTTCGGCCCCGCCGGAGGCGAAGTAGGTGGTGTTCAAGTTGGGGTAGGCAAAGCCGGCCAATCTTTCGGCCAGCTCGATGGCTCGCAGATTGGACGAGCCGATGTAGGTGGAACAGAAAGCCAGTTCGCTCATTTGTTTGCGGGCGGCCTCGGCCAATTCCGTGTTGCCGTGGCCGATGAGCACATTCCACAAACCGGCCAGGCCGTCGATGTACTCTTTTCCTTCCACCGTTCTTAACCATACCCCATGGCCCGATTCGATGAGCAGCGGGGCCCGGTGGTCTGTCGGGTGGTGTAACGGATGGAGCAAATGGTCCTGGTCCTGCTCAAGCAGGGTGTTTGGGTTCGGCATCATAACGACCTCCAGATGATTTAGGGTCTTTCAAATGGCCTCGTTACAATTGGGAGGGTCCCGTAAAAAGCCGGAAATAGGACTTCCCCGTCGATGGGAAGCGGAAAAAAGGTCCCACCGAGCCCATAACGGGGTCCGTGGGCAAGAATTTTATACCGGCCATGCGGACGCACCCGCATTCTTAGTTCTAAGTGCTCGGGCATCCTTTTCCATTTTACCGGTTTTCATGGGAAAAGAAAGAACATTCGATATTGAACCTGGATCGCTTTCAGTCTGACCTCTCGGGGGGGGAGCGCTGTTTTCCTACCGCTAACTGAAGACGGGATCTCGCAACTGTTCAGCCAAACGAGAAAAGATTTCCCAATAGGCGAGGAACCCTGGAAATCCCCCTTGATCCCCCTTTATCAAAACGGGAAATTCGCTTTGATTTTTCTAAATCAATTAAAAAAGCTCTCCTCCGTTTGATAAAGGCAAGCCGGGAGGAGTTTTTGAGGAAGCCTTTTTAAATAGCTGAACATTCACACGATCTTTTATCCCGCCCAATTTCGAACACGGAATAAGGGAAGATTTCCCCTACCCCATCGGGATCGGAGGGGATTTATCCAGCGGCTCCATCCGGTAGGGTTCAACCCCCGATAGAAATTTCCCGGAATTCATCCCTCTTCTGCATTAAACTTCTCGGGGCTGATCTCCTTCCTCTGTCCAGGCGCGGATTTTTTCCGACAATTCCTCATCCTCCAGGGCCTGCTGGCATTCAAGGCAATAGGCGGTGAAGGGCATGGCCAGAAGACGCTTTTCGCCGATCTGGCCGCCGCATTCTTCGCAAACCCCATAGGTGGAATCCTGCAGGCGCTCGAGCGCGGCGGCAATCCTCTTTAACTTTTCGGTGCATGAGATCATTTGTCGCCGGCTGATCTCCTGCTCAAACCCGAAATAGCCCAGGTCTCCTTCATCCCGGATGGTGGAGGCGAAAAAGGTGGTTCCTTCCTTCATCCTCTTCCCTAATTCCTGCTTCAGGTGCGCCTCGAATTCCCGGTTCTTCTCCAGCAGCATTTTCTTGAGTCTCTCCTGCCGCCCCTTCATGGAAGTCGCCATGTTTCCTCCTTCGCCACTGAATTGCCTCCTTTCCCATGCGGAAAGGATCGGCTTGAGCCTTATTAAGAAACAGGAAATATACGGCAGGATTATTGGCTTGTAAATTTTCAGACCCAATTCGCTTAAGAGATTATCCTTTAATAAGATTCTGTTGTTCAATCGCCCTTTGAAAAAGGGGGGCATAGGGGGATTTGCTTTAGATCGCTTTCGAAAAATCCGCCCTACCCCCGAAGGTGTGAAAAAGTTGGTTTGCGTCCTTTTGCTGTCATTCCAGCGCAAGCCGGAAGCCAGTCTTTTCAAACCCTTAAGAAATTCCTGGGCCCCGGTTTACACCGGGGTGACGACAAAGAAGCAATTTTTTCACAGCTTCCCCCTGCAAAAGGGAGAATATTATTTACCGACAAGCTCTACATTGTTCTCTGAATCAAGGCTGGGTCTTTGAATGGCCAGCTTTCCCGTTTTTTTGGGGGGCGCGGAGGGGAGAGGGATATGGGTTTTCATCCTCGATCGGTCAGAGAATAAGGAATGCTTCCCCCATGGGGGAAAAGGGGAGCGGGTCTGAAGGATTTCCCCCCCCCCGCCGGAACCGTCAGGATTTGGAGACTTCGAGGATGAATTTTTGGATCCTGGCTTTGATTTCATCCCGGATGGTCCGGGCCTGGGAAAGCTGCTCCGCATGGGTCCCGGC
>JACAEW010000084.1 GCA_013388675.1 Syntrophaceae bacterium
CCCCTCGCGCCCCCCCGCCACTTCCTGGGCCACCGCCGAAACCGGAAGCCGCATGTTGGAGATGTTGCCGGCCAGAAACGATATATAGGTTCCTCCAACCCCGAGAATCAGGAAATAGGAAACCGGCTCGATGAACCAGTAGGGTCCGGCGATGGCAGCCGTGGAGGCAAAAGCCTTGCCGATGGTCCCCCAGCCAGGGAATATTCCATACGCGAAAAGCAGGAACAGCGGGGGCAGAAAGATGATTACCGCATGGATCAAACTTAAAACCAAGCCCCAGGTATGAATCTCGGCACAATATTCATTTTTTATGATCGCTTCCTTTTGTTCGTCCGGAAGGGAGCTCATACCATGATATTTGTCTTCCTTGTCGCTCATTTTTACACCTCCATGATTCTTAATGACTCCCAAGGATTAGCGCCCCTTATCGCATTATCTGAGCGGCAGCCATACCCACAACGATGGCGATCAAGAGAAAATATTCTTTCATCGCCGGTTTCTTGAGCTTGTCCGCCCAGAGCAACCAGCCAATGGCCACACCCAGGGCCACGATTTCTCCGACAAACGGAGCCAGGGCCCCCTTTCGAATTAGGGGAACGATTCCATCGGAAATGAAGAGTCGACCGAAAGCCGCCAGCATGATTGCCGCCGAGATCACGGCCATCTGCTTGGGATTTCCCTGGCCCATTAGGTCCTTTAACTTAGGCAACCAGCGAGTGAAGACTCCACCGATGAGCACCCAAGCAACCGACGCGGTGGCCATGGCCCATAGAATCGTTGCCAAGCCGACGGCGTTCATCCCATCCCGGGTCAGCTGTACGCCCGCAGCTTCGGCCCCGGCCCGGGCCGCGATTAACTCGAACATGATCGAGCCCACGCCCGCCGATTCGCGGATGAAAGCCACTGCGCCCCCCAGAGCAATGACTAGGACGGTCATGCCCACGAAAATTCCCATGCAGGGTCCAAGGGCGGTAATATACGAAGCCTTTACCGACTCCTTCATGGTCTGCTCTTTCATCCCCATTTTGCGGCCGTATTGGTAGGCCTTTCGGTAAATGATGAAAGAGAGGAGAAGAGCATTCCCTGCCGTTAAAAACCCGATGAACCACATCCCAAAGCCTGTAGCCTGTTTCAGCCATTCCGGTTCCATGGGCTTTTTCTCCTTTCTTTTTCTGATCTCCTCTTTCGATGCTTACCGGCCTTACTAGAATCTGCTTTCCGGGGCTCGCTCAATTTACAGCTGCATATGTGGTGTGTCCATCTCCGGCGGCAGAGGGGAAACATAAGGCCTTCCGCCCGTGTCCTTCAGGAAATTCTCTTTCGCCTTCCGGAGCAGGTCAGGCTTGGTCATGAGTTCGTAACCGGCCAGGGCCATGGCCTTGGCAGCAGCGATCATCGCTTTCTGGCCGATGCCCATGCCCGATGCCGCCGTCGCCTGCCATGAATGAGCGGCCGTACCCATAACCCAGGTCGCGGCGGTCAGCTGGGCCGTGGGAGTGATCCAACTCACATCGCCCACATCCGTGGACCCCGGCACCGTCTTCCCCCAGTCATAAAAGGGAGCGATATCCGTATGCAGGGTCATCTCGGCATACTCCGGGGGAATATTACCCGCACCCAACACGGAAAGCTTTTGGCCGGGGGTGAAGGACTGTTCCAGGGACTTGGCGAAGGCGAAATCTTCCTCGCTAAACTTGGGTGCTCCCACTTTGCGGAAGCTCTCCAGGAGAATTTCCGAGATGACCCGGTTGGGCAAGTAATCGTAACATCCCACCTGAAATTTCACCTCCAGGCGGGCCCCGGTCATCAGGGCCGCCCCTTCGGCAATTTTGAGGATGCGCGGGAAGATCTCATCCAACTGATAGCGGTGCGGCGCACGCATGTAATGCCAGACTTCCGCCTGAGCAGGAACCACGTTGGGTTGCCCCCCCCCATTGGTAATGACGTAATGGAGACGGGCTTCCTGGATTACGTGCTCCCGCAGAAAATTGACGCCGATGTTCATCAGTTCTACCGCATCCAGAGCGCTGATGCCCATATGGGGAGCTGCAGCGGCGTGCGCAGTCCGCCCGTAGAAGGCAAAACGGACGGAATTCATCGCTAGGTGCTGGCCTCCCCATACCCCGTTCACTACCCAGGGGTGCCAGGTGATGGCTGCGTCCAGGTCGTTGAAAACCCCCGCCTTGGCCATAAAAACTTTTCCGATAAGAGTTTCCTCGGCGGGGCAGCCGTAGAACCGGACAGTGCCCTTCAAACGGCCTCCCTCAATCTCTTTCTTTAGGGCTATTGCGCTCGCCAGGCTTGCCACTCCCAGGAGATTGTGGCCGCAGCCGTGTCCCGGCCCTCCGGGAACGACTTCCTCGCGGGTGGGGATCGTATGCTGAGAAAGACCGGCGAGGCTGTCGTATTCCCCGAGAAGGCCCAGGACGGGTTTGCCATCGCCAAAGGAAGCGACAAAGGCCGTCGGCATGTTGCCCGCCCCCTTCCTGACGTTGAAACCCTCTTTCTCCAAATACACCGCCAAGGCCGCGGCCGATTTTTCTTCTTTCAGGCCGACCTCCGCATAATCCCAGATCGTCTTGGACAGGCCGCATAATTCAGAGGCCTTCTGATCAATCCACTGGAATCCCTTTTCCATACTCCCTTTCCTCCTTTTTTCGTCCTACCCTGCCTCTCCCATTGATAGCTCTTAGAAGTCGGTCTTGCATCGAAGTCGTAATCCTGCAGGAAAAAACGAAAATTCGGTTTCCGGTGCAACGAATTCAAGTTTATCGGAAAACAAAAAGCCCCCAAGGGAGGATTCGACCCCTTGGAGGCTTCACATGACCATCTTTTGGTAACCCCACCTTCTCATTTTAGACTCCAGAAGGTTAAAGGTCGGGTTGAAAAGTTTTTTTGAACGAGGAATAGTCGACCCCTGCATGGTAGCAGGAATTCAAATTCTGTCAAGCTGATTTTCGGCCCAGTTCCCTTCAATACCAACATGCGAAAGGCTGGAGTCGATCAGACGGTCATTATGAAAATGACGGGTCATAAGACCCTCTATGTTCAACCGGTACAATACGGTGGATCAGGATGATGCTCTGGAAGCTATGCGGAAATTAGACCTTTTTCTTCTTGGACAAAAAGCTTGCGAAAGTTCAGACCAAGTTCAGACGGACTCCCCCTCACAAAAAAATAGGGGCCCGACAGAGCCCCTAACTAGCTGAAATGATTGGTGCCGGCGGTCGGAATCGAACCGACACGGAGCCAGGCCCCACGGGATTTTGAGTCCCGCGCGTCTACCAGTTCCACCACGCCGGCACAAAAGGAGGAAGTATAGAAAAAACGGGA
>JACAEW010000085.1 GCA_013388675.1 Syntrophaceae bacterium
GAAAAAGGGGGGGAAAGGGGGGGATTTTCTTGGAGAGCCTGGCTCAGAAATCCCCCCCGCCCCCCGTTCCTAAAGGGGGGCCAAAGGTCACCAGCGGTGAAATCCTGCAACAATGTCTGGAACGTATTTTGACCCAATGAAATCAGGGCTGCGGAAGCGCTTGCAGAGAATATTTATCCACTTGTTGAGTCAAGTAAAAGAGCCGAGGGCTTAAGCGGTAAATTGCAAGCGGGAAGGGAAGGGGGAGAGGGAAAGCATTTGCTTTTCCCCCTCACGGATAAACGGGGACGACGTCGATCCCCAGGGATTCTTCCAGGCCGAGCATCACGTTCATGTTCTGCACCGCCTGGCCCGAGGCGCCTTTGACGAGGTTGTCGATGGCCGAGAGGATGATGAGGCGGTTGATCCGCTTGTCCACCTTGATACCGATGTCGCAGTAGTTCGACCCGAAAACGTCCGCGGTGCCGGGCAGAAGGTCGGGGGGCCGGACGCGGACGAACCTTTCCTTTCCGTAGAAATCCAGGTACATTTCGTGGATTTCTTTTTCCGGGATGGGTTTGGCCAGGGTGGCATAGATGGTGGAAAGGATTCCCCGCTTCATGGGCACCAGGTGAGGGGTGAAGGTGATGATGACCTTTTCCCCGGCCACCCGGCTGAGTTCCTGTTCCATCTCCGGCGTGTGCCGGTGTTCGGTTACCTTGTAGGCCTTGAAGTTCTCGCTCACCTCGGCAAACATGGAGGAGAGGACGGCGGACCGTCCGGCCCCGCTCACTCCGGACTTGGAATCGGCGATGATCGTGCGGATATCGATCACCTTATGTTTCAGCACCGGGGCCAGGCCCAAAATCACGCTCGTGGGATAGCATCCGGGGTTGGCCACCAGGCGCGCTTTTTTGATTTCCTCGCGATGAAGCTCGGGGATGCCATAAACCGCCTCATTCAGCAGACCCGGGGCGGTGTGGATTTCATACCATTGTTCATAGACCTTGGGGTCGGCGAGGCGGAAATCCGCGCTAAGGTCCACGACCTTGATCCCCTTTTCCAAAAAGCCGGGGGCCACCTCCATGACCGCCTTATGGGGAAGAGCGGTAAAGACGAAGTCACAGGCCTTGGATAAAGGCTCAACCTCCAGCGGCCGGCAAACGAGGTCCACCTCCTTCAGAATGGAGGGGAAAAGCTTCCAGATGGGCTGGCCCACGTTTTTCTCGGCTGTCAGGGCGGTCAGTTGGACCTTGGGGTGCCTGGAAAGGAGCCGCACCAGCTCGATTCCGGTATAGCCCGTCGCTCCGATTACGCCTACACGTGTCATGGATATTCCCGTACTTTCTCCCGGTTTTACCTGCAACCCGGATCAGCGCTTGGAGTATTGGAATCTCTTCCGGGCGCCTTTCTGGCCGTACTTTTTGCGCTCTTTCTTCCGGGGGTCCCGGGTAATGAGGCCGGCTTTCTTGAGGGATTCCCGAAACTCGTTCTTGACGGTCAACAGCCCGCGGGTAATCCCGTGGCGAATGGCCCCGGCCTGTCCTTTGATCCCCCCGCCCTTGACGGTGACATCGATGTCAAACTGGCCCAGCGTGCCGGTCAGTTCCAAGGGTTGAAAGATCATCATCTTGGCGGTGTCGAGCTTGAAATAGTTGTTCAGGTCCTGGTCGTTGACCTTGACTTTCCCGTCGCCGGGCTTCATCCAGACCCGGGCGATCGAGGTTTTTCTTTTCCCTGTGGCGTAATAAACTTTTTCGGGCATGAGTCCTTCCTTTACAAGGTATAGGCTTCCGGTTGTTGGGCCTGGTGGGGATGGGCGTCCCCCGCATAGACCTTTAGCTTTTTAATCAGTTTCCGCCCCAGTTTGTTTTTGGGGAGCATCCCCTGGACGGCCATGGTAATCAGGCGCTCGGGCTTCTTTTCGGCGATCTTTTCCGCGCTGGCCATCTTCAATCCCCCCGGGTAACCGGAGTGGTGAATGTAGATTTTCTCCTTCCACTTTTTTCCGGTGAGGGAAACCTTTTTCGCGTTCACGACCACCACGAAATCCCCCGTGTCCTGATGGGGGGCGAAGATGGGCTTGTTCTTCCCGCGCAACAGGATGGCAACCCTTGAGGCCAGCCGTCCCAGAGTCTTTCCTTCGGCATCCACCAGGTGCCACTTGGGGTCGATATTTTCTTTTTTTGCCAGGGGGGTTTTCATATAGGGACCTCAGTTGTAAATTAAATCTAAATTATATAGACTTAACCTTAGATTTTCAATGAAAAAATGCGAGAAAAAATCTCTCTACGCGGGATCTTCCACCCCTTTCCCCGGTTACCCCTTGATTTCTTTTGGCATCAAAGGATCCCAGGGAACATCTAAATGATATGGGCAAAAAATATAATAATCAACTCCAAAACTTCACCTTTCCCATTCGGGGAATGACCTGTGCGTCCTGCGTGGCCCGGGTGGAAAAATCCATCCTGGCCCTCAAAGGGGTCCGGGGGGCAAACGTAAATTTAGCCTCGGAAAATGCCCATGTCGTTTATGACCCCGCCCTCGTCGAACCCCGGAACATAAGAAAAACGGTGGAAGACCTTGGCTACACCGTGCCCCTGGATTCGGGGGGGAAGGGAAAAATCACCGTTTCCATCGGGGGGATGACCTGTGCCGCCTGCGTGAGCCGAGTGGAGAAAGGACTGCGCGCCCTGGAAGGGGTGTCCGCGGCCCAAGTAAACCTGGCCACGGAAAAGGCCACCCTCTCTTACCGGCCCGAAAAAGTCGGGAAAATCGAAATACGAAAAACCATCGAGGACCTGGGTTATGAAGTCCGGGGGTTCGAAGAGGAAATCTCGGCGGACCGGGAGGCGAAAGCCAGGCGCCTCGAGGTGCGCGTTCAAAAGCGAAAGTTCTTCATCAGCGCCGTCCTGTCCGCGGCTATTTTTTTCGGCAGCATGCCCGAGTGGTTTCCCTGGTGGCCCGCTCCCCTGCAGAATCACTTTTTCCTTTTCCTCCTGACCACGCCCGTTCAGTTTTGGGCGGGTTGGCAGTTTTACCGGGGATTCTGGCTGGCGTTGAAGCACCGGACGTCGGACATGAACACGCTCATAGCGGTGGGGACCTCCGCCGCCTATTCCTATAGCACCGTTGTGACCTTGTATCCTCAGGCCTTCCATGGGAGCGGATTGCCCACGGGCGTTTATTTCGATACCTCGGCCATGATCATAACCCTGGTTCTCCTGGGGAAGCTGCTGGAGGCCATGGCCAAGGGGCAAACCTCCTCGGCCATCAGGCGGCTCATGGGCCTTCAGGCCAGGACCGCCCGGGTCATTCGCAACGGGGACGAGCTGGACATCCCGGTGGATGAGGTTCGGAAGGGGGATTGGGTCATCATCCGCCCCGGGGAGAAAATCGCCGTCGATGGAATCGTGCGGGAAGGCTCCTCGGCGGTGGATGAATCCATGCTTACCGGAGAGAGCATCCCCGTGGAAAAGCGCCCAGGGGACCCGGTCATGGGGGGAACGATCAATAAAACCGGCTCTTTCCGGTTTGAAGCCACCAAAGTGGGGAAGGAGACAGCCCTGGCCCAAATCATCAGGCTGGTGGAGGAAGCCCAGGGCTCCAAAGCGCCGATTCAGAGGCTGGCGGACCGTGTGGCGAGTGTATTCGTTCCTGCGGTCATATCGATTGCCCTCATTACTTTCGCCGTCTGGATGGTTTTCGGCCCCCAACCGGCTTTCACCCTGGCCCTGCTCAATTTCGTAGCGGTTCTGATTATTGCCTGTCCCTGCGCCCTGGGGCTGGCCACGCCCACAGCCATCATGGTAGGGACCGGCCGGGGTGCGGAGAACGGGATCCTGTTCAAGGGGGGGGAAAGCCTGGAAAATATCCACCGGGTGAACACCATCCTTTTCGACAAAACCGGGACCCTGACCCATGGAAAGCCGACGGTCACCGATTTAATCGCCGGGAAGGGTTTTGATGAAGACCAGGTCCTGACCTGGGCGGCGTCGGCGGAAAAAGGGTCGGAACATCCCCTGGGAGAGGCCATCGTCCGAGCCGCCGAAGAAAGGGGGCTTGAGCCCGGGACCGCGGAAGGGTTTGAAGCCCTCCCCGGACTCGGAATCAAGGCTCGAGTCGAGGGAGAAACGATTCTTCTCGGAAACCTCAGGCTGATGGAAGAGAAGGGGATCAACCTGAATGGGCTCGAGGCGAAGATGGAACATCTGGCCAATGAGGGAAAGACGCCCATGGTCGTAGCCAGGAACCATTCCGCCGCGGGCATCGTCGCCGTGGCCGACACCCTAAAACCGAACTCCAGGGAGGCGCTCGAAGCTCTGCAAAAGATGGGCCTGGAAGTATACCTGGTCACCGGGGACAATGAGCGCACGGGGAAAGCCGTGGCCGCACAGTTGGGCATCAAAAAAGTCCTGGCCGAGGTCCTTCCCTGGGAAAAGGGCAAGCAGGTAAAGAATCTTCAGGAAGAAGGCAAGATTGTGGCCATGGTGGGGGATGGGATCAACGACGCCCCGGCGCTGGCCCAAGCGGATGTGGGGATCGCCATCGGCACCGGGACCGACGTGGCCATGGAATCGTCCGACATCACTCTCATCACCGGGGACCTGCGGGCGGTGGCGGCGGCCATTCAGCTCGGCCGCAGGACCATCCGCACGATTCGGCAGAACCTTTTCTGGGCTTTTTTTTACAACGTCCTGGGGATCCCCGTCGCCGCCGGGATTCTCTACCCCTTCTGGGGGATCCTCCTCAATCCCATGATCGCCTCGGCGGCCATGGCCATGAGCTCCGTGTCCGTGGTGAGCAATTCGCTTCGGCTTAGGCGGTTTCGGCCGAAAATTTGAGAAAGATTTTCCATCTTCAATTTAACAGGCGCTTGGCGCCTCACTAAAAACAAGGGTCTTCTCCCAATCGAGTGGGTGCTTGAGGAAGATTTTGAGCTTCCCGGGTCTGCCCCTGCCGGAAGAGAGTTGGCCGGGCCC
>JACAEW010000086.1 GCA_013388675.1 Syntrophaceae bacterium
GGGGAGGGCCGGGGTGGGGGGGTAAGGGGAAAACCCTTTGGTCCCCCCTCCCCTTCATCCCCTCCCGCAGCAGGGAGGGGCAATTTTTTTCGGATCATGACTTTTCAATTATGGACTCTTTAATGAAGTGACGAAAGTTAAGAACCTTCCGCATTGCTGCGGTCCGATTGGTTAGAAGCGTATGGAGTTTTCCTTTCTTATGTCCAGCATCAGAGTTTCCAGGGCCAGCTGCTTGTTTACGTTGTAGGCCAGGGAGCTTTGAACCTCGGAGATCAGCCTGAACATCCCCTCCAGACGGTCGAAGGAGACTTTGGGGGCGTCTTTTTCGAGCACGGCAAGAAGATCGTGGTTGATCAACCCCTCTTTAGCCCGATTCCCCTGCACTTTGAAGACCGTAAGGTCGCGTACCCAGATTTTCCAGAGGTCGAGAAGGTCTTGGATGTCCTCTTCCTCCTTGGCGAGTCGTTCGCAGGTCTCGAAGACCTCTTCCGCCGATTTCTGGGGTAGATGGGAGAAGAACTGGAGCCATTCAACCCGTTTTTGAAAGTCAACCCGTTCGCTCAAGGCCATCGCCTGCCCCACGCTCCCCCCGGCAAGAGACGCGTAAAAACGAGCCTTCTCTTCCTCCAAGCCCCGGTTTTTTTCCAGAATCTGCGCGATGTCCGGAGGGGACAGGGGGTGGAACCGGATCCACTGGCAGCGGGAAAGAATCGTGGATAGAAGCTGATGAGGCCTGCCGGTAATCAGAAATAAGTGGGTATCCCGGGGCGGTTCTTCCAGGATTTTCAGCAGGGCATTGGAGGCTTCGGCCTTCATCCGCTCTGCCGGGTCGATTATGCACGCCCTCCGTCCCCCCTCCATGGGCCGGAAGCGAAGCCTTTTTTGCATTTCCCGGACTTGATCGATTTTAATGAATTCCCCCTCCGGTTCCACGGTGATGATATCCGCATGATTGGAGGAGTTAGCCTTGATGCAGGGAGGACATTTCTCGCAGCAGTCCCCCGGCTCCGGGGGGGACTGGCAGTTCATGGCTTTGGCCAAAGTCAGGGCCGTCAGGCGCTTTCCCACGCCTTCGGGGCCGACGAAAAGGTAGGCATGGGCCAGCCGATCGTTGCCCAGGGCTTTACGTAAGGCGGCTATGGCCTTTTCCTGTCCTTTGATCCGAGCAAAAGGCATGATTCATCCTTGAAGGGAGCAGGGAAGATGAGAAACGATTTCCCGATGAAGGGCCCCTTCCTCTTTCATTCCGTCCAGGACGATGATCCGCCCGGGTTCGTTTCGGGCGAGGGTTAGATAACCATCTCGGATTCGCCGATGGAAATCAAGAGCCTCTTTCTCAAAACGGTCCTCCTCAGTCTTGTCCTTCTCCAGCCTTTTCCAGGCCCTTTTCAGCCCGACCTCCACCGGAAGGTCCAAAAGGAAAGTCAAGTCCGGTTTTATATTCTCCAGGGCTCGCGCATGCACCCCTTCGATCCAGGCCAAATCCAGGCCGCGCCCGAATCCCTGGTAGACCGTGGTAGCGTCGGCAAACCGGTCACAGATTACGGTTTTGCCATCCCGGAGAGCTGGGGCGATAACCTGGCGATAATGCTGAATCCGGTCGGCAACGTAAAGGAAAAGCTCGGTCATGGGCTCCATGCCGGCGTGGTCGGAAGAAAGCAGAATCTGCCGAATCTTTTCCCCTATCTTCGTTCCTCCCGGTTCCCGGGTGAGCAGAAAAGGGCATTCCTTCTTTTTTAAAAAAGCGGCCAAAAGATTGATCTGGGTGGTTTTGCCGCATCCCTCGATCCCTTCGAAGGTTATGAAAAGACTCAAGTTTCCCCCAATTTTTCAATAATTTAAATTCTACTCCAAAAAATCCCTTTTAGCAAATCGCGGAGGAGCGGTCCGGTGCCCCCAAGCCCAGCCCCTCTTCGCTCGCTGACCCTCAAGAAGGGAGCTTGGAAAACGGTGAAAAGAGCGGGCTGAAAATCGATTTGGGGGCGTGCGATGTTCTGCCCGGCGGGTGATTGGGAATTCCTTTGCGGACAAAAAAGGCCGGGGCTTTGGCCCCGGCCGATCGTTTAATTTGAGAACGTTTTGCAAATGGCCGGCGCGGTGGCAATATCACACCGCCCCCGCAATGGTGTGCGCGTTTCCTTACTTTTTGTCCAGCCCGAGTTTTTTGATCAGCTGCTCGATATTTTCAAAGTCCTTTCGTAAGTACTTTTCATATTCTTCCGTATTTGCGTAGAAGTCGGGCATGTCGAATTTTTTCATCACCGACTTATACTCGGGGTCCTCCATGGCCTTGCGGAAAGCATCGTGCAGCCTGGCTACGACTTGCCTGGGCATTCCCTTGGGACCGATGACTCCCAGATGGCTGCGGGAAACTACGTCATACCCGACCTCTCTTACGGTGGGCACCTGAGGGTAGCGTTCGCTTCGCTTTTCACTCCAAATGGCCACCAGGCGGAACTTGCCGGCATCGACTAAGGGGGCCCAGCCGGAGGAATCGGAAACCAAATCGATATGCCCGCCCAGAAGGGCGGTGTTATTCTCAGCGATCCCTTTCGCCGGGATATGGGTAAATTTCACCTGGGCAACCATGCTCAGCTCCTCCATGGCCAGGTGCGGAGGAGTTCCCACCCCCGGGGACCCGTAGGAAAGCTTCTCCGGGTTCTGCTTGATATATTGTATGACTTCCTGCATGGTTTTAAAGGGCGCATCGGAGCGCACGACAATTCCGAAGAGGTAGTTTCCCCAGCGGATGATCGGGGTCAAATCGCTTAGGGGATGGAAGTTCAGCTTTCCCATATGGTAGGCCATGATGGGACTGCTGGTGACGATCCCGATGGTATAGCCGTCGGCCGGTTTGGCGGCAACCAGGGCCACGCCCACCGTGCCGCCTCCGCCCGCCTTGTTTTCGCAAATGATGGGTTGTCCCAGGTATTTTTTGGCTGCGTTGGCCAAGGCTCGGGCTGTCAGGTCCGTCGATCCTCCCGCGGGATACTGAATCACGAGATTGATCGGTTTGTTGGGATATTCGGCGGCGAAAGCCGAAAGCCCCATGGCTAAGAATGAGGCCATGATTGCCAGAACAACGACACATTTTCGTTTCATCGAAATCCTCCTTTAAAAAATTCCTTTCCCTGCTCTGAGGGAAAAAGTACCAGTCTCTCCCGTTACTGTCAAGTCTACCAGGCCTTCAGGCTCATTCCCTGGCTTCTCACTCCGAATTCCGCACTCCGCATTCCGCATTCGGAAATCGCCTTTATTGCTTCTTATCCAACCCCAACTTTTGGACTACCTTCTTGATCTGTTCGGATTCCTGGAGAATCGCCTTGTCCAGGTCTTCCGGGCTCAGGTAATTGTCCGACATATCGTATTTCTTAAGGATCGACTGATAATCCGGGTCGGTCAAGGATTTCTTGAAAGCATCGTGAAGCTTGGCCACGATCGGCTTGGGAATTCCTTTGGGGCCGATGAGGAATAGCGGTGAGGTGTACACCATGTTATACCCGGCCTCCCTCAAGGTTGGCACTTGGGGATAGCGGGGCATCCGCTGGGGGGAATACGTTACCAGAAGCCTGAACTTTCCCGCATCCACCATGGGGCCCCAACTGGTGGAGTCCGAAACCGCGTCGATGTGGCCCCCTAGAAGGGCGGTTGCGGCTTCGGCCCCCCCTTTAAAGGGCATGTGGACCAACTGGATCCCGGTGAGGATGCTCAGCTCCTCCATGGCCAGGTGGGGGTTGGTCCCCACGCCCGGCGTCCCATACGTCACCTTGCCGGGATTCTGCTGTGCATACTTCACGAATTCCTGAATCGTCTTCCAGGGCGCGTCGGCGCGGACTACCATCCCGAACACGTAGGTCGTGTAGCGGATGATGTTAGTTGTATCGGTCAAAGGATTAAAATTCAGTTTCCCCATGTGCCAGGCAATGGTTACCGCCCCGCTGGAGATCCCGACGGTGTATCCATCGGGAGGTTTGGAGACTACCAGGCTGGGCCCGACCGTTCCTCCCCCGCCGGCTTTATTCTCGCAGATCATGGGCTGACCCAAATAATTCTTGGCCGCGTTGGCCATGGCCCGCCCGGTTAAATCAGTCGATCCCCCGGGTGGATAGGGAATGACCAAGGTAATGGGTTTGGCTGGAAAATCCTGAGCCCAACCGGTCAGGCCCCAGCCGAGGACCAGGCTGAGGATTACCGAAACTCCAACCAACAAATGTCGATACCTATTCATTTTTCCTCCTCATCCAAAAGATCGTTCCGCATCAAATCTTTCGTGTCGATCCACGATCCTTCGCATCTTAACCGAAGTCGCAGTTTACGGTCTGGACGATAAACGCTTGTCGTTAACCTTAAAAGATTTTATATCCCCTCTGCGTTCATCGGCGTTTATCCGCGCGCTGTCAGGTTACGTCTTCATGCTCCAGTTTCAACCCCGGCCGCCGCTGGCGGAATGAGGGAAGGAGCGGCATAATCATGAGGGCGATAGCGATGATCAGGCAGGTGGCCGAGATCGGGCGGGTGAAGAAGATGGAGAAACTGCCCTTGGATTTGATCAAAGACTGGCGTAAGGCGGTCTCCATCATCGGCCCGAGAACGAATGCCAGGACCATGGGCGCGGCCTCCAGGGAAAGTTTCTTCATCAAGTATCCGATCACCCCGAAGACCAGCATGATGGCCACATCCGTGGCGCTGTTGTTTATGGAATAAGACCCCAGGAGACAGAAGAGGATGATGATCGGAAAGAGAATCGCATAAGGGACTTTCAGCAACTGGACCCACATGCCGATCATGGGGAGATTCAACGCCAGGAGCAAGGCGTTCCCCACGTACATACTGGCCACCACTCCCCAGAAGAGTTCGGGGTGCTGGGTGAGCAGGAGGGGGCCGGGGGTCACCCCGTGAATGATCAAGGCCCCCAGGAGCATGGCCATGACAACGTTGGATGGAATGCCCAGGGTCAGGAGGGGAATGAAGGCCCCCTGGGCCGCGGAGTTGTTGGCCGACTCGGGGGCCGCCACTCCTTCGATGGCCCCCTTGCCGAAGTTCTCCGGATGCTTGGAGACCCGCTTCTCGATGGCGTAGGAAACGAAAGAGGCGATAACTGCGCCCCCGCCCGGGAGAATTCCCAGAAAGAACCCCAGAACCGTTCCCCGGGCGATCGACCCGATCGATTTCCCCCAGTCTTGCAGCGTTGGCAGGAGCCCCTTGACCTTGGTGGTGAAGACCTCTCTTTTGATTTTCAGCTCGATGTTCAACAGCACTTCCGAGATTCCGAAAAGACCCATCACCACGGGCACAAGTCCTACCCCGTCCAGCAGCTCCGGAATATTGAAGGTAAAGCGAGCTAAACCGGATATGTTATCCAGCCCCATGGTCCCTACCACCAGCCCGAAGGCGGCCATCATGAGGGCTCGGATCATGGAAGCCGAGGTCAGGAAGGTCAGGATCGTCAGGCCCAGGATCATCAGGGAAAAGTATTCCGGGGGGCCGAATTTGAGGGCAAAATCCACCAGGGGCGGGGCGATCAGGATCAGCCCCAGGATTCCAACCGTCCCGGCGATAAAAGAGCCGAAAGCGGCCATTCCCAGCGCCGGGCCGGCCCGCCCGTTGCGGGCCATCTGGTACCCGTCGATGCAGGTCATGACCGAGGAGGCTTCTCCCGGAATGTTCACCAGGATGGAAGTGGTGGAACCGCCGTATTGGGCGCCGTAATAGATGCCGGAGAGCATAATAATGGCCGCCACCGGGGTGGTGTGAAAAGTTGCCGGGAGGAGAAGCGACATGGCCGCCACCGGTCCCATTCCGGGAAGCACGCCGACCAGCGTTCCGATCACTACCCCGATAAAACAATAAAAGAGGTGAATGGGCTGCAGGGCAACCGAAAAACCCAGCATCAAATGATTGAAAAGGTCCAAATCCTGCTCCTAATCAGAAGCCCAAAAACCCGCGGGGCAATTGACTGTCCAGACCGATCTTAAACCCAACATAGAATACTAAGGTACAGATCAGCGAGGAGATCAAGACCTCCCACCACGGTTTGGGCTCCATCACCCGGAATAGAAAGAGGAGGAGAAGAATCGTGCTGAGGGTAAACCCCACGATAGTAAAAAAGGCGGTATAAACGGAAAGAACGGCCAGGGTCAGAAGGATTTTTCCCCAGTGGATGTTTCCCCAGATTTCCTGGTCCGTCCTTTCGCCCTTCCAGCGAGTGACCAATCCGGAAACCAGGTCGAAGAACGCCAGCAGTCCCAGAACCAGCCCGGAGAGGAAGGGCATGAAACCCGCGTGAGGCTGCTGAAAAGAGCCGAATCCCAGCCGGAGCCCGCCGTAGCACACCACGGCTGCGAACCCGATCCATATGAGATCATTAATGAGAAAAGATTTCTTCAAAATCGTCCTTGGAAGAGGATGGAGCTGATTAGACAGACTAACTCAGAACCCGGCTTTTTTGCAACCCCTCATCTTTTTGGTTGTAATCTCCCGGAATATAGGCGCGGCAGGAGAGCTGGACCTGAGCGAAAAGAGGTTGAATAAAATGTGGGCATAGAATAATTTATGATCGGTGCTCATCCTTGGGCCAACAAGGGAACAAACCGGACGGAAAGACTCTCTTTCCGATAAAAAGGAGGTGGTCATGGCCCCGTTGCGCATTGGTATGGTGGGAGCCCAGTTTGCCGCCCGCCTACATCTGGAGAATTACTGCCCTCTTCGCGGGGCGAAGGTGGAAATTACCGCCGTTGCATCCCGGACGAAGGGACGGGCGGAAGAGCTGGCCCGGAAATACAATATCCCCCATGTGGCCGACGATTACCGGGCCCTTCTGGACCGCAAGGACGTGGATGCGGTGGACCTGTGCGTTCCCACGGACCTGCATCACGAATTGGTGATTCAAGCGGCCAAGGCCAAGAAGCATGTGATCTGCGAGAAGCCTCTCACCGGCTACTTTGGAAAAGACCGGCCCGAGGACCTAGTCGGGCTGGCCGTGGACCGGAAAACCATGCTCCAGGAAGCGGTGGCCAACTGTGAGAAGGTGGTCCGGGCGATCCAGCAAAACAAAGTCCAATTTTGTTATGCCGAAAACTGGATTTACGCCCCGCCGGTGGCCAAGCTGAAGAAACTCATGCAGGTAAGTAAGGGGACCGTCCTGGACATCCGCGCCGAGGAGAGCCACTCCGGTTCCCACGCCGCCTACTCGCGGAAATGGAAGACGGCGGGCGGGGGAGCCCTCCTGCGGCTGGGCGCTCATCCGGTCTCCGCCGTTCTGCACCTGAAACAATACGAGGGATTCTTGAGAGGGGGAAAAGGGGTCCGGCTGAAATCGGTATCCGCCGAAGTGGGGCAGCACACGCGGATCGAATCTTTCAAAAAAGAACCCCAGAAGTGGATCGTCGACCAATGGGAGGATGTAGAGGACTGGGCCACGATGATCATGAATTTCGAGGACGGGTCCCAGGCGGTCATCACCGCTTCGGACGGAGTCCTGGGCGGGGTGCGAAACACCATGACCGTCTATCTGTCCAACGCGGTGGTCCAGGTGAACATCAACCCCAGTGATACGGTCGTGGCTTACGCACCGGCCCCCCATATCTTCGGGGATGAATACATCGCCGAAAAGCTGGAAACCAAGGCGGGATGGAACTTTGCCAGCCCGGATGAGGATTGGGTAAGAGGCTACCCCCAGGAACTGGCGGATTTCGCGGACTGCCTGCTCTCCGGCCGGGAACCCGTCTCCGGTCTTGCTCTGGCGGTGGAGACGGTGAAGACCATTTACGCCGCATATCTTTCAGCGGAACAGGGACAGCGCATCGAACTCGCGGAATCAATCCCCCTAGGCGCTTATTGCGCAACCACTACAAACAGATTGGTAAGAACGAAATAGCCGCCTTGCAGGTCCGAGGTAGGGGCGATTCATGAATCGCCCCTACGAACCAGAATTTGGGGCGAACCCCCTTTTTCCGCGCAGAACAGCGAAAAAAGCCCAGGTACTCAGGTGCAAATTTTGGAAATTTTTTCGGGCCCAATTCATCCCCTTTACGTTACCCTCACCCCATCCTCTCGGGATGCCTTGACCCTTTGATCGCTTTCCTCTATACTGAGACAACCTTCAGAAAGATGCATTCAATTCCAAGAGGGAGGTAGGTCATGAAACGGAAGGTGAATATTATTTTCCTGATAGCGATCGGGGCTGTGGTTTTAACCGCGGGCCTGGCTGCCGCGGCAGACTGGAAGCCGAACAAGCCCATCCGGATCATCGTTCCCTGGGGAGCGGGCGGGTCAACGGACCAGGCAATCCGGTCCGTCGCCGGGGACCTGGAGGCCGCCTTGGGGCAGAAAATCGTGGTCGTGAACCAGCCGGGCGGGGGCGGGGCGATCGGGACGAAAAGCGTGCTGGATGCCCCTTGCGACGGGTACACCTGGGCTTCGGGAGCGGTGAAAGACCTGGGCACCTACATCATCACCGGGACGCTTAACACCAAGGTCCAGGACTGGCACATCTACCTGAACAGCGCCAATGCCACCCTGGTTTCCGTCAATCCCACCGCTCCGGTCAAGGATTTCAAGGAATTTCTGGACCTGATGAAGAGTGACCCCAAGAAGGTTTCAGTGGCCATCGCCGGGATTCCCTCGGCGGGTCACACGGCCATCGAAGGCATCAAGCGGGCCGGCGGGGGCGACTATAAACCGGTGAGCTACGACGGCGGCAACCCGGCAGTGATCGCCACCGTGGCCGGCGAGACCATGGCCACCCCCCAGCTCCTGAGCGAGCAGATCGAGATGATCCGGGCCAAGAAGCTCCGCCCCCTGGCGGCCTTGACGCCCGAGGACCTGGTCGTCGAGGGATACGGCACGATTCCCTCGGCAAGAAAATGGCTTCCCAAAGTTGCCGCCGACCCCATTTACTTCGGCATGTGGATTCCCAAGTGCGCTCCGAAGGAAGTGGTGGAGACCATGAATAAAGTATGGAAGGAAAAGATTGCCAACTCCAAGGCATTGAAGGATTTCGCCGCCCTGCGGGGGCAGATCGTGGCTCCCTACTACGGGGAGGAGGCCTTCCAGAAAGCTTGGCCTTCCATTGTGAATGCGGCCTGGGGGCTCCAGGACGGCGGAAAGGCGAAAGTCTCCCCCGACACCGTGGGCATGCCCAAACCGTAAGCAGGAAGAAAAAGGGGCGGATGGCCGAAAAGCAGCGGTCCGCCCTTTTCATTTTTCGACCCGTCTCTAGCGCTCATCCCGAAAATGAAAAAAGCGGATTTTCTAACCGGCCTGGTCCTGATCGGATTGAGCCTCTATGTCCTGGTTGAATCCTGGCGCATGCCCCGCCTGGAGCACCTCAAGGTCCACCCCTTGAGCGTCCCGGGAATCGTGCCGGCCTTCCTGGCCTTGGTCCTCTTGATATTCGGACTGATCCTGGTGATCCGTTCGGTGAAAGCCGGCGGACATCGCCTCGGCTGGACGCGGGAAAAGGTGAAAAAGGCCCTCTCCGACCCCGGCATGCGCCGCCTTCGGTTGACGGCCGTTCTCTCCATCGCCTATGCAGGGATCCTGGTGGGGCGCATTCCCTACTGGCTGGCGACGGCGCTCTTCATCTTCATTTTTGTCCTGGCCTTTGAGTGGCGGACCGAAACGACGGGGAAGGAGCCGACCCGAATCGTAGTGGGCGCGGCGATCCTAGCTATGATCGTAACGGCGGCGGTTTCCTATACTTTCGAGCGCCTCTTCCTGGTAACACTTCCTTGACCATGGGCGAAAAGGATGGACGCGCTGGCTGACAACCTAACCCTCTTCCTCAAAGCCATTGGCGGTTTCATCGCCCCGCTGGCGCTCTTTCACATGGCCTGGTCCACCCTGCTGGGAATCATCATCGGGGCGCTTCCCGGGCTCACCGCCACCATGGGGGTGGCCCTGATCACCACGTTGACATACAAGCTTCCCCCGGACCTGGCGATCCTGGTCCTCATCTGCGTGTACGTGGGGGCGATTTACGGCGGCAGCCGGACGGCGATCCTCATCAATATCCCGGGGACTCCGGCGAACGCAGCCACCACCCTCGACGGGTTTCCCCTGGCAAAACAGGGGCTGGCCGGCCGGGCCATGGGCGTAGCCACGTCCGGGTCGGTCCTGGGCAGCATCATCGGCATGTTCTTCCTGGCCACGCTGGCCCCCATTTTGGGAAACTACGCCCTCAAGTTCCAGTCCTACGAATTTTTCTGGCTGGCCATCTTCGGAATCGTGATCTCCGGGCACCTGACCTCCCTCGACGACCCCATCAAGGGATGGATCGCCGGTTTTCTGGGACTGATGACCGCAATGGTCGGACAGGAGGGGATCCACGCCTATGACCGGTTCACCTACGGGACCACCGAGCTCATGGGCGGCTTCGCCCTCATTCCCGCCATGGTGGGGGCCTTCGGCCTGGCCGAGGTGCTGAGCGTCATGAAGAATCCCCCGGCCGAGCTGGCCAAGAACCCGCAGGACAGCGTGATTCCCAAGCTGGAAGATGTAGCCAGATACTGGCGGACCATCGTCCGCAGCGGCCTCATCGGAACGGTCATCGGCATCATTCCGGGCGTGGGGGAAGACATCGGGGCCTGGGTTTCCTACGCCGCGGCCCGGCGCAAGAGCAGGGAGAGGGAGAAGTTCGGCAAGGGGTCGGTGGAGGGACTCATGGCCGCGGAGACGGGCAACAACGCCGTCGTGCCGGGGGCCATCATTCCCGTGCTCACCCTGGCCATCCCTGGCTCCGCCCCGGCAGCCGTTCTCCTGGCCGCCATGTTCATCCATGGAATCCGCCCGGGGCCCATGATCATGGTGGAATCACCCCTGTTCGTTTACCAGGTCGTAGCCATGGTATTCTTTGCGACGATTGCCATCCTGATATACGGGATTGCCCTTACGAAGCCCCTCTTAAAAGTTTTGGCGATTCCCCGGACTCGCCTCATGCCCGTGGTCTTCGTCCTCTGCGTCATCGGTTCCTACGCCATCACCAGCAGGGTCTTCGATATTTGGGTTATGCTCGGCTTCGGCATCTTCGGTTTTATCCTCCGGGAGATGAAATACCCCATGGCCCCTCTAGTCCTGGGTATCATTTTGGGCGATATCCTCGACAAAAACCTGCGCCGGGGCCTGGTGCTGACCGATGGGGACATCACCCCGTTTTTTACCCGCCCCATCTGCTTCGTTCTCTGGATGATCACCTTTTTCTCCATTTTCATGACCATCGACCCGGCCCGGCGCGCTCTGCAGCGGGCGTTTCGTGCGGTCTGGCCGGGGAGGGAAGCCGAATAGACAATGATGGCTGCGGCTGGGACGCATTTGAGGATCGGACCATGGAACGAATTGACAGCGATGTTCTCGTAATCGGCAGCGGCGGCGCGGCGCTGCGGGCGGCCGTGGAGGCCAAGGAAACCTTTCCGGGGGGATGGGTCACGATCCTCACCAAAGGGGAAATGGGCAAGTGCGGGGTCACGGCCGTTTCCTGTTCGGACCGGATGGCCTTTCACGCCACCCTGCCTTACACGGAGCCCGGGGGGCCGGACAACTGGAAACACCATGCCCGGGATATCTACCAGATCGGAGGGTTTGTATCCGACGGGGACCTGGCGGCCATTCTGGCCCGGGAGTCAGGATCCGCCTTTGATTTCCTGGACGGGCTGGGGGTCCCCTTTGCCAAGACCGGCGAAGGAAGGGCGGACCAGTTCATCACCGACGGGTCGGAGTTTCCCCGGGCCTGCTATACCGGTCCCCGGACCGCCAACCATATAGAAGAGGCCCTAGTCCGGCGAGTCTCTTCCCTGGATATTCGGGTGGTGGAGCACTGCATGGCTTGCGACCTGCTTGTGGAAGATGGAAGGGTGATCGGAGCCATCGGGGTTGACACCCGGGAGGAAGCAGAGCCGTTGCCCGGAAGGGTAAAGGTTTTTTTGTCCCCGGCAATCATCCTGGCTACCGGCGGGGCGGGGGAGATCTTTCCCATCCATGTCTACCCGGAAGGAATGACTGGGGACGGATATGCCATGGCCTACCGGGCGGGGGCGGAGCTGGTGAATATGGAGTTTATCCAGTTCGGCCCGGCTTCGATCAAAACCAAGCTGAATCTCTCGGGGAGCTTCATGAGGGCCAACCCGAGGTTTGTCAACGACCGGGGAGAGGAGTTTTTATCCCGGTACTTCCCCACAGGGACCCCCCTTCCAGTCATTCATAATCTCTGCTTTGAAAAGGGGGCCACCTGGCCCGTTTCCCGGGAGAAGAAGACCCATCGCATCGACATCGCCATCTCCAAGGAAATGACCCGGGGAAGAAAGGTTTACCTGGATTACCGGCAAAACCCTTCCGGCTTCCGCTTCCAGGACCTGGAGGAGAAATGGCTGGAGAGGTATGAACGGGAGGCCAAGGGACGCCGCAAAGAGCCAGAACGAAACCAATCCCCATTAACCCGCCTGAAGGAGATCAACCCCGAGGCCGTCGCGTGGTTGAAGGAAAAAGGGATCGACCTGGAGGGGGGAGACCTTCTGGAGATCGCCGAGGCGGGCCAGCACTTCCAGGGCGGGGTGAAGATCCGGGAGAAGGGAAACACCACCCTCCGGGGTCTTTTTGCCGCGGGGGAGTGCGCCGGGGGGCAGCATGGCGCCAACCGGCCCGGGGGAAACGCCCTGCTCGACGGCCAGGTTTTCGGGAAAATTGCCGGCCGGGCCGCGGCCCTGGAGGCCATGGAAAAGCTGGGAATAAGGCAATTGTCCAAACGGATCGTCGAGCCGGTACTCGGGCGGATCGAAGGCTTTACGAAGGGAAAGCGGCCAACTGCTGAGGCCCGGAAAGAAATCAAAAAGATCGCCTCCCGGTGCGCCGGGGTGGTGAGGACGGAAAGGGAGCTGACTGCGGGGCTTGCCGAGCTGGAAGCAATCAAGCAGGACGGCATTTTTCCGGACCCCAAAGGAGTCGCTTTCACCCTGGAGACGGAAAACCTCTTAACCGTGGCCGAGATGGTCATGCGGGCGGCCCTCCTCCGGCAAGAGAGCCGGGGCCCCCACCTTTTTTTCGCCCGTTTCGAGGACCTTCAGCCGGTGGACATGAAAGACCCGGAGTGGAGAAAATACATCGTCCTTCGCAAAGAAGGGGATCGAATGATTCTTGAGCCCCGAGCCCCGGTGATTTGGTTTTCTGATAATCCGCAATCCGCAGTCAGGATGGGGAGACGGGCAAATATTTATGGAGAGGCATAGGATGAACTTTTTAGCTTCACCCTTGAGAGTCGGTGCGAAGACGGCTCCCAACCGCATCGTTAACCAGCCGATGGAATGCAATGACGCGGATGAGACGGGAAATCCCACCGATCTCACCTTCGATCGCTACCGCAAATTGGCTCAGGGGGGAGCCGGAATCATTGTGGTCGAAGCCCTCACCATCACCCAGGAGAGCCGGGCGCGGAAGAACCAACTGGGGATATACGAAAAAACGGCTCCCAACCTGGAGCGGTTGGTAAAAGAGATGAAGGGGATTAACGCCCAACCCCTCATCCTCTTCCAGATCACCCATTCGGGCCAGCAGAGCGGAGCGGGGTTTTCGCGGCTCGTCTCCGTTTACCCCCTTCCCGGGCAGGAAACCCACATTCTCACGGAAGCCGAAATCGAGAAAATCGGAGACGATTTTGCCAAGGCCGCACTCATCGCCAAACAAGTGGGGGCCGACGGGATCGATTTCAAGCAGTGCCACGGATACCTTTGCGCAGAGATGCTGCGGCCGGTGAACGCCCGAAAGGACCGCTATGGGGGCTCCTTTGAAAGGCGGACCCGTTTCTTTTCCGAAACCATGGAGAAGATTAAAAAGGCGGTGGGAGTCGGCGGGTCTTTCGTATTGGGGTCGCGCTTCTCCGTTTATGAAGGAATTCCGGGTGGATTCGGAACCTCCGGCCCTGCCGAGGTCATCGAAGATTTATCCGAACCCCTGGCTTTTGTCCGGCTCATGGAGAAGGCGGGAGTTGATTATATCAATGTCTCCGCCGGAATCCCGGCCATCACCCCGGAGATCGTGCGTCCCACGAAGAATTACCCGGAGGGCGTCTATCGTCATTTCGGTTGGGCGAAGGCGATGAAGAAACAAGTCCGGGTTCCGATCATCGGTTCCGGGTACACCTACCTCCGGGACGGCAAGAATGACCTGAAAGAGCCGGACCCGTCCAGGAAGAGTTTCCTCTATTGGGCGGAGAAAAACATCAAGGAAGGGGTCTGCGACATGGTGGGAATCGGTCGCCAATCCCTGGCCGACCCGCTCTTTGCGAAAAAGATGATCGAGGGAAAGGCTTCGGAGGTCAACTACTGCATCGCCTGCGGCTCTTGCTCCCAGCTCCTGCGCGCTCAGGCCCAGACCGGCTGTCCGGTCTACTTTGACTACTACAAAAAGCTTTTAAAGGAAATCCAAAAAAACAAGGGATGATCATGGAGATCAGCAAACACGACGATATATGGCAAATCTCATAGCATTTGTCGTTCCGGGCTTGACCCGGAAACCAGTTTTCCTCTGGCTTCCCGCTTTCGCGGCAAGGACCAGATTGGAATAAGGGACCTTATGCTTTTCCCAAAGACTCAACCGTTCTTTGAAGTCCGGGCTGGTCAACATGTCCGTACCTGAGAATCGGATAGTCGGAAATCATTTCTAAGGCCGCCTCGAGAATCGCCCCATCTCCTTGCGACTTCGAAAAATCGATATCAAAGCGGTCGTCGGGATCCCCGATGCGGCGATAGGCTTCGTTTATACTGATCCCTTTTCGGCTTTTCCCCTTACCCCTACCCCTTTCACCTGCTTCCTTAAGCCGATCCCTTATTCGTCAGGTCACTTCTTTGTCCCTGCCTGTTTTTTCCCGAAACAAATCAACCCACTCGAACTGAACTTCGATATTTTCAAAGGACCAATTTGACACGAAGTTTCGAGTTTCGGGGTACGAGTTCTTGCCTTTCACCGGAAATTCGAAGCTTTTCTCAATACCGAACCCGCACTTTGTAACGGACCTTAACCTCCTGCCCCTTGGCAACGGGCACAATAAAGCGGATCAGATTCGCCTGGACCCTTTCGTAGGAATGGGTGTTGGAGACCATCTCCCACGTACCCGGAATGGGCTCTTCCACTAGAATTCGGATGTCTTCGTTCTTCCGATTCCTTAAGGTTACCTCGAAGGTCGATTCATGGAGGCGGGGGTCCAGTTGCTTGAAGTCGGTCTGAACCCTCTCCGCGGCCACGTCGAAAACTTCCCCGATCTTAACCTTGAATTTTTCGTTTCGGGGGGTGTGATCGACCCGGTCTTCTCCGGCGAACTGGAGCGTGCCTTCCTGGTCGGCCTTGTAAACCCGGAGCGTTCCCTTGGGAAGGGGCATTCCCAGGCGGTTCTCCTGCCGGTTCACCATTTCCAGGAACACTCCGACCCTTGGTTTCTGGCCGCGCAGATCGTGTCGGGACCAGTAATAATAGGGCTGGCCCTGGAGGAGGTACATCTTGCTTACCGGAACCTGGGGAGCGTTGAACAGCAGGAGCTGTTTAATTTGGTTTTCGCCGATCGTGGTTCCCCGGTCCAGGGTGTAAAGATGGTATTCGAAGAAGGACTCCTCTTTGAACTGGGGAGCCGCCTCCATGGAGGCCACGGCCATCCGGGAAGGAGCCCGGTCCGGGGTTTTTTCTTCCCGTACTCTTTGGACCTCTCCGGCCACAAGTCTCAGTACGGCATTTCGATAGCTTGCCCCGCTCCGGTTTTCGATGGTTACCGATCCGGTCAAAGAGACCTGCGTTTCCGCGGGATTCAGAATGGCTAGATAGTCGGCCTTCCAGTTGATTCCCGAAGTCACGTAGGTAACTTCCAGCCTTTGAGCCCCGGCCAGTTTGTTCTCCAGCAGCCAGAACAGGGCCGGCTGGAGGCTCAGGCCTTCGGGGATTTTGGAAAGGACGATCCGGCCGGGATGTCCCAGGGAGATCCGGTCCCCAATCTGAAAGATGTTTCCCCCCTGGGTGGAGAGAAGGGTCGCCTCCACCGTTTCTTCTTTTTTGCTTTCCGGATTCAGCCAGACCAGGTCAACCTTCTGGCCCACGAATTTTTCCAGGAGTTTCTGCTGGCTGACCAGGTCGTACTCAAAATTCTGTTCCAAGACCCTCAGTCCGGCGGCCTCGACCATTGACTTGAGGTTGACCGTGGCCGGATCGATCCTGCCGGGCACATCGGTGAATCTCAAAGTCTGGATTCCCTGGGGCAGATTCACGAGGCGGGTCTCCTTCACGACCCCCATGTTCGAGTTGTAAATGGTGAGAGCCACGCTCTGTTGATCTTTAATCGTACTGGTTTCCGCTTCTGCCGTACCCCCCATCCAAAGGAAAAATAAAAAAGGCAGACAGATCATGGGTTTGCTCTTTTTAAACGCGAAGGACATGATGACCTCCTTTTTCTTCGGTAACCCCGCCCGAAGCGTCAAGGGGATTTCTTTTTAAAGAAAATGTCTCCATAATAGGCAACGGCCGACTCGCCGGTGTTGTCCGTATCGGTCATGATCGCCACCCCGTTAATCATGGGAGGGTCCTCCCCGAAGGCTTTCCAGTAATCTTCGAGGACGTTTCTCTCTTCGGTTATCCATTGGTTGACCCTGTCGGGCCCGCTTTGGACTACGATCATCATGGCCCGGTCCGTAAAAGGGTTGGGAATAACGGTTCCGATGGACGTTTGGCGCTCCCAGATATAATTGAGGGCGGCCAAAGGGGGATATTGGCCGTAGAAAGCCTTGACCAGCCCGTATTTCGTTCGGTCCAGAAAGGACAGCTTTTGGGGGTCGTATTCGAAGGTGACATAGACCCGGGCTGGGTAATCATCCCCTTCCTTCCGGCGCACATCGCCCTTTTTCAGGACCTTTTCCACCTTCCAGCGCCATTCAAGGATGGGGAACTCCAGCGGGTCGATCTTGATTTCCCGGATCAATCCCGAAGCCGAAGCCTGGGATACCGCCTTCACCACTACTTTGTCCCCATCTTTCACCAGGGAATAGACCGTGTGTTTGTCGATATTCTTGAAGGTGAGGGGTTTCCATCCTCCGGGGAAACCGCTTCCGGCTTGGGCGGCCGAGAATTTCCCCACTTCTAGGATCCGAACCCCCTGGTCGCTGGCGGGGCAAGGCAAGGTAAAGGCAGTCATTCCCCAGACTGCCATTCCCGCAAGTGAGATTTGCAAGACCCTCATGATCCCCCTTGGGTTTCACCCGGATGTTTCATTTTAGCCGAGAAGGATCAAAAGGGGAAGACGACGGAATGGAGAGCTTCTCCCGTTATTCCAGGAGTGCTGCCCGAACCCCGGTTTTAGCTGACTACTAAGCGCGAGAGAAGCCAGCTGACCAAACTGATGAGGATGGACCCGAAAAAGGCCCCCCAGAATCCGTTCACTTGGAAGCCTCCGACCAGTCCCGACACCATCCAAAGAAGAAGAGCGTTGATGACCAAAAGGAAGAGCCCCAGGGTGAGAATCGTGAGGGGAAGGGTCAGCAGGACAAAGATGGGTCGGATAATGGCGTTTACGATCCCCAGGAGAATCGCAGCGCCCAGGGCGGACCAGACCGTATCCACCCGAACCAAGCTGGGGAACAGGTAAGCAATCCCCATGATGGCCACCATGTTGATCAATAAGCGGATCAAAAGCTTCATGAGCATTTCCCTTCGGGAAAAA
>JACAEW010000012.1 GCA_013388675.1 Syntrophaceae bacterium
CAGGCCCAGGGGGGCATCCCGCCCGGGGCGGGACAGCCTCGGCGGGAAAAATCCGGGGTTCCGGAGCGCCGGCCCGGCTTCCGCAAGGCACCGGTCCCCGAACCCTTCGCCTAAAACGAAATCCCAGCTTAAACAGGGACAACCCAATTCATTTCCGACGCGACCCGATGGAAGAACCGCTGCCTCAGGATGTCCTGCCCCGGGCGGGATGCCCCCCCTGGGCCCGGCCAACTCGCTTCCGGCAGGGGTAGACCCGGGAAGCTCAAAATCTTCCTCAAGCACCCACTCGATTGGGAGAAGACCCGAAAGAAGGATAAAGATGGGGTTCGCCGCAGAATCGCTCGCCGACGGGGTCTGTAGTCATATTCCTTTTCGGGGTTTTTTTGATCCCTTTCGGGTCCTTTACCGGGAAATGCGGGGTTCCAGGGATCTCCCCATTCTGGACCCCCGCCGGGAGGAGGAATGGTGGCTATTCATAAGCGGAGTCAGAACGTCGGCCCCCTTACCCAGACTTTCCGTTCCTCGTAGTATCCCGGGTAAACCCGGACTTGATAATGACCTTCAATCCAGTACCCGTTTTCAAAATGTGAGGGGACCCAGACGTGTTCCCGCCTCTCCGGAATCCATACCCGGTGCACTTCCCAATGGCCCGCCGGGTAGCAGACGACCGGAGGGGAGGAGTGAACCGATCCGCGGTAATGGCTATGATGGGGTGGAATGACGGGCGATGGATACCCATGCTGAAAAAGGTTATAGAGCGTCACCGCTCCCAGCCCGATGGCCACTCCTTCCCAGCGTCCCCTCACGCGTTCCCCGGCAAAGGAAAGGGAGACCGAGTTGAAAAGCATCCCGATTATCAGGACCCCGACAATAACCCAGCGTTTCATGATTGGTCACCTCCAGATCCAGGAAAATGAACGGTCTTGAGAGTGAATCCGAATAAAACCTTCTTTGACTCTAGAAAACGCATGAACCAAGGAATGGTTGACCAAGCCGTTAAATTATTTTATTCGTATGAGTTAAGCCTTTTGAAGTGGCCTCTTTAAATCCCCCCTCCGTCCCCCTTTTTCAAAGGGGGGAACGGGGGGGATTTTTGCAGATGCCTTGCTCAAAAGATAGATGTTGAGAGATATGGCCCTTTTTTTCAAAAGGCTAAAGGGTTACTTTTATTCAAATTTCTTTAACCAAAATAATTGGTTGTAGCGGCACTCCGGGTATCTTCTCTATTTTCGGGCCAACTTTATTCTCCTCAGGGAGGTTTGTTTAATTGCCAATCCGGCTTGGGTTCCCGGCGATTTCGGGGAACCGATTTCTGATACTGTTCGAGAAGTTCCTGGCGCTGTTGGGGAGTTAAATCGTGGAACCACCTGGAACCGCGCCGGATTTTTTCCTGCTCCTCTTGAGGCAGGCTGCGGAAGTCTTGGTATCGCTTGCGGATCAAGTCTTTTTCCTCGGAGGGAAGCTCCTGCCATCGTTTGAATAGCTCTTCCGCCTCTTTGCGTTGCTCGGGGGTCATGCGCTGCCAACGTTGGGCTCCCCGGCGGAGGCGGTCCTGCCGTTCCGCGGGCAGTTGATCCCACTGGTCCTTGTAGGCCCGTAACACCTGCTGCTCTTCCGGGGTGAGCTGATCCCACGGGCCGGCGTTTGACTCGCGGTTGGGGATCATTGCCCAAAGGACCACGCCTAAGACCAAGATCAAAGCGTATCGATTCATCCCTAACTTCCTCCGGTCCTTATTCCAGGGTTTTCCCCTCTAGCCCTTATAATCCTTTTCCGTTCGGCCTCTTCCGGATTTCCCTGCTCCCCAGCCAGCGGTAAAAATCGAGGTTTTGATAAAGGTCCATCCTTTCCCGGGAAGTGACGATTTCCAGGTCTTCCAATTGCGAAGCGGGTGGGGCTTCGGTGGAAGGGCTGAGGAGAAAGAATAATGCGACTGCTGCCAGGGTGGCCACGGCAAAGCTGCCCGCCAGGACCCACCGCCGGGGTGGCAGGAATCTCGAGCGCCTTTCATCAGCGGCGAGCAGGGCTTGAGCGCGGATTTCCTCCAGCCGCCTCTCGGTCTGGCCTTCGAATTCTTTGGTCCCCTGGTTCAGAAGGTTTCGGACTTTTTCCAGGAAGAGCTTTTCGGGATCCTTGGCATTCATGAATACGTTCCCTCCAGAAGCCCGCGCAGGGTGTGGACCGCGCGGGAGTAATGGGTTTTCACGCTCCCTTCCGAGCATTTCATGACAAACGCCGTCTGCTTCACATCCATGCCTTCCCAGGCGCGCAGGAGAAAGGCCTGTTGCTGCCGCAGGGGGAGTCCTCGGATGGCTTTTTCAAGATATCCCCTCTCTTCCTGCCCCAGTACGTGTTCGGAAGGATTGAGATTTCCCGTGTCGGGCAGACTCTCCAGGGGGTCCTCCGGGTTTTCGTTTTCGGGGCGGCCCAGCCAGGCGAGGATTTTTCGGCGCACGAAGGCCCGGCGATACCAATCGGTGATCCGGCTCCGCAGGATGCGGTAGAAGAGGACGTTCCATTCATTTCGCGGTCGGCCGGAGTAATGGCGAACGAACCGAAGCATGGCTTCCTGAACCAAATCCAGAGCATCATCGTAATGACCGGTTGCGAATTTGGCCATCTGGAAGGCCCGGCGCTCAACCTCGGTCAAAAAACGATTCAGCCTTTCCCGCGAATCCAGGGTTGACTCCATGGACAATTTCCGCTCTTATCTGTGAATGATAACGCACAGCCATCCAAAAGGTTGACGGGCTTTTTTCTTCGGGTCCGAGGATTCCTTCGGTCGTCTTCCTTCAAGGACGTTTTCCCCTCTCCGTTCATAACCCCCGGCGCCTCAGGGGGCCAAGAAGCATGGCCGGCTCAAACTCCCTTCGCCCGGGGGACCCGCAAGGCATTCCCAATGACCGTAAGGCTGCTGGCGAACATGGCGAAGACCGCGATTAACGGGTTCAGCCACCCGGCTATGGCTAAGGGAATCCCGGCGGAGTTGTACAGGAAGGCGAAGAAAAGGTTCTGGCGGATGGTGCGGACGGCTCTATGGGACAAATCGATGGCTTCCAAAACCCGGCCCGGGTCCGGCGCCAAAAAGGTTATGTCCGAGGCCTCCCGGAGGATGTTCGACCCTGCACCGCAAGCAAAGCCCACATCTGCTTGCGCCAGGGCGGCTCCGTCGTTGATCCCGTCTCCGATCATTCCCACCCGGTGGCCTTCTGCCTGGAGAGACTGGATGAGCTTTGCTTTATCCTGGGGGAGAGCCAGCCCCCGGAAATGGGCAATACCTGCCTGGAAGGCGATGGAACGGGTGGTTTCCCGCGAATCCCCGGATACGACCCAGACGTTAATTCCCCGGGATTGAATGCTTTGGACCATTTCCGCGACTCCCCGGCGCAGGGAATCGCCGAAAACGAGAAATCCTCGCACTTCTTTTTCCCAGGCGAAGAAGACCACCGTTTTTCCCTTAGACTCCTCTGCCTTGGCTTTCTCGTCCCATGGGGCGCAAAGATTAAACCCCCGTTCCTTCAGCAGGAGGCGGTTGCCGAGGAAAACCTGTCGGCCTTGCACTTCCCCTCTGACCCCCGTTCCGTCGAGGTTCTCGAAACCTTTCGCCGGGGCGAAGGTTATCCCTTTCTCCCCGACTTTTCGCAGGACCTCGCGGGCCAGGAAATGGTCCGAATGGGCTTCTACCGCGGCGAGGAGAGAGAGAACGTGATCTTCCCCCAGACCATCCTTGGTAACTACTTGATGGAGTGAATAGCGGCCTTCCGTGAGCGTCCCCGTTTTATCGAAAACCAGGGCGTCCAAATCCTTGGCCTTCTCCAGGGCTACAGGGTCCCGTACCAGAAGACCTTTTGATCGGGCAAGCCCCAGGACAACCACCTTTACAATGGGGATCGCGATTCCTAGGGCACATGGACAAGAGATTACCAGGACCGTCAGCCCCCGGATGAGGATATCCTCGGCCGGGTATTGAACCCACCAAAGGGTCAGGCAGGTGACGCCGGCAATGAGCAGAATTGCGGGAACGAAACGGCGGGTGATTCGATCGGCAAGGAGTTCGGCAGGGTTTTTCCCGGCCAGAGCGGTCTGCATGAGGGAAATCATCTGCCCGAGGGAGCTTTCTGCGCCAACCCGGGTGGTTTGAACCATGAGTTTGCCGTCGGAGAGGAGAGAGCCGGCCATGACTTCATCTCCCTCCCCTTTTTTCACCGGCCGGGCTTCGCCGGTAAGCATGGATTCATCCAGCACTCCCCGGCCCCCGATCACCTTTCCATCAAGGGGGACTATCTCCCCCGTTAGAACCGAAAAAACATCCCCGGGTAGCACGGCTTCGGAAGAGACCCACCGTTCTCTAGCTGCTGCCCTCCCCCCCGTTAGGGGAGGGGAGTCTTGGGCCGGAAGCGGAGCTTCCCCTGCCCGTCCAGGGGAGCGGGGAAGGACCGGGGCGCTTGTAGCTGAATTCTGGGTCACAAGGCGGACTTTCTGATGGGCCAGGTGGTAAAGATCATTAATCCCCCCGGAGACGCGCTCCCGGGCTTGGGATTCGATGTATCTTCCCAGGAGGACGATGGTGATGAGCATGGAGGCAGTGTCGAAGTAAAGGTGCAGGCTGCCCTGAACCATCTGGAAGAGGCTGTAGAAGTAAGCCGCTAGGGACCCGATGGAGATTAAAGTGTCCATGGAGGGAGCGCCATGCCGGAAGGCGGTAAGGCCCCTTTTGAGAATCGGAAGCCCGCCATAAAAGAGGACCGGCGTGGCCAACAAGCAAAGGGGATAGGAAAGATATTGAACGGCTTCCGAAGAAAACTCCTGGAAAAAACCGAAATAGAGGGCGAAGGAAAGCATCATGAGATGGGCGGTGAGGATGGCGGATACCCCCAACCGTTTGAGGAGGTCCCTTTTTTCCCGGGAAACCCCCTCGGCCTCATTAAAGGGAATGGCCCGATACCCCAGGCTGGAAACCCGGGCCATGATTTCCTCGGGGCGAATGGCATGGGGAAGATATTTTACCCGGGCGGAGTCGGAAAGGAAAAAAACCTTTGCTTCCAGCACGCCCCGCTCCTTCCTGAGCACTTCATTGATCACCCAAGCGCAGGCGGGACACCACATCCCCTCGATTCTTAGCGGCAAGTCGAGGGCGGGCGTGCTGTCCGGGTTCGTTGGAACGGCCGAGATAGTTTCTTCCCGCCTGGCCAAATCGGTTTCGTTGCGGGGGATAAGACCGGATTCCAGGCAGGCTCGATAGAGGGAAGTCTCGCGAAAGTTTTCGGCCAGCCCTCCCGGGCGGTTGAAAAGAAGGAGAAAGACCTGGCGGCAGCCGGGACAGCAGAAGCGGAGAGTATTTCCCCCGATTTTTTCGGCGACCCTGGACTTTCCCAGGGGAAGACCGCAGAGATTGCAGCCGTTTTCAGAAGCCCGGCGGGCAGAAGAAAGGGCGGGAGTTGCGGATTCAGACAAAGTATTTCGACCCTTTGAAGATGAGGATGAACCCCATGGCCATGACCGATACGGCAGCCACCCGCTCTCCCAGGAGACGAATTTTCAGGGATAAGAAGGAAGCCGAAAGACCGGTTAGAAAGAGGGCCGGGACTGTACCTAAACCAAAGAAGACCATCGTTAAGAAACCCAGGATCGGGTTCTGGATGGTCATGGCTTTCATCACCATGGCCCATGAGAGCATGCAAGGAAGAAATCCAGTGGCCAGCCCCAGGAGGGCTTTGGATAAAAGGGTTCGATCTCCCAGGAGGCGGGAAAATGCCCTTCCCGGCAAAGAATCGCGGCCGAAGGAAGGAAGGGGGAATAGGGAAAAAGGGATGACCCGGAGAAGGAAAAGGCCGAATAGAACCATAACGGCACCCCCCGCCAGGGTGATGCTGCTGCGCAGGCCGGAAAAGGTCTGACTCAACCCGGTGGATTGGGCCAGGCCCGCAGCCAGCGCCCCGAGGAACCCGTAGGTCAGGAGCCGCCCGGCATGAAAGGCGGCGTGATGAGTCAGCCCGCTTACCCAAAAGATGGATGGGCCGAGAGGGTCTCCCGTTTGATCGGTGCGGATATGCAGGGAGTAGGCCATGATCAGCGGGCCGCACATTCCCAGACAGTGGAGGCTGCCCACGAAACCAATCAGCAGAGGGGCGAGGAAATCAAAAAACATAGAAGAAAACCGATTGGGACGCAGATGAACGCAGATTTTTAGGATCGCTGAAGAATTCAAAACCCCTATTGATCCGTCTCCCATTTATCTTTTGGACTTGAAGCAGACCTATTCCCATCCAATGCCCAATCTCTTTGGTAGGGGCGGCCGTTTGTGGCCGCCCGCAGAATGGGCAACCACGGAGGGTTGCCCCTACAATTATGGTTTTACCTTTCTCAACGAACGAAGGTAGTGAATGACTGCCCATCGATCCCCCTCCGAAACGGTGTCCGCCAGAGGCGGATGGCGGCCGAAGCCAAGGCTGATCTTATAAAATAGCTCACCATCGCTCTGGCCCTGGACCGAAGATGCCCCCAGGTTGGAGGGAAGGGGCGCAAAACTCTGGCCCACCGTCCCGTTTCCGTCGCCCCTCGGTCCATGACACATGATGCAATAGTGCCCATAAGCCTGTTTTCCCTGGTTCAGCGAAGAAGCGGTGGAAGGAAGAGGATTCCGAAGGGCATCGGGCCGGGAAGCTCGCAAAGTTTCGATCCCTCCCTCGCGCGGTATGGGCCCCTCGGGCATGGGGGGCAGGCGAGTCTCATAGGGACGGATCGATTCCTGATCAGACATCCTTCCATAGTCGCACCCCGGGGAAAAAAGAATCGCCGCCCAAAAGGAGAAGATTGCGGGATAAATGCCAACCCTCATGGTTTTTCCTTATTCAACTTCCCTTCCGGAAGGGGGGGCTTTTCCAAAATATGCTGAGGTTGCGGAGTATCCCCCATGCCCTTTACAGCCCGATGGGTGGAATAGGGCGACTCTCCGGGAATGTCTCGGACTACCCCAAAGTTCCAGGACGGCGGCCCCTTGTCGCCCACGGTGAAAAAAATGAACATCCCCCAGGCGACGAATAGCGCAGCTAAAACGAAGATGAGGATCCAGCTTCGTAATTCAGTTTTAACCTCTGAAAGACTCGGTTTTCCCATCGTCAGCGTCCTGGGCTTTCGGCGATCGACCGTTTCGTTTTAGCAAGCAACGGGGCCAAGGGAAAAACTTTCCGGTCATTGCGGTACGGCGAAAGCTCTAAAAAGGGTTCCCCCTTATTCCGATTCCCACCACGTAGGCCAACGCCCAGATGGCCAGCCCGGCATAAAGAAAGATCAGAATCAAGGGGATCGGCTTATTCGTCGTTTGGATCCCGCCGGGATATTCTTCCATCTCTTCCCCATCGCCTTTTTTCCTGGGGAGAAAGTCATAAGTGGAAAAGGCGACGTAGATCAGGACGAGAGCAATGACCCCGAGGAAAACGAGCAGCATAACATACTGAAAGTCCAAGATGGAAAAGAAACGCATCTCGGGTTTCTATCCTTTCACCTTCACCAGGGTTAACACGACGGCCGCGATCATGGCAAAAATCCCCAAGCCCATGGCAAACAGGAGGGCATACACTTCTTTGGACAGCTTCGCCGGACTCTCCACCAAAGGGGGGGAGAATTCATCGGCCAAAGGGAGGTAGCGGGCTCTTTCCTGATCCGAGAA
>JACAEW010000222.1 GCA_013388675.1 Syntrophaceae bacterium
CCTCTGACCGTCAATGCATCCTAACCTGGCCCACAGGGCTTGTCAAGGTGGGGACAAAGGGGGTTCTAAACACCCTCTATATCCTTACTCCCCTGGCGGGAGGGGATTAAGGGGAGGGGGTTCGATAAGCGATTAAAATTATTCTATTTATCACCCCACCCTGACCCTCCCCCTTCGAGGGGGAGGGCCTATTTTTGACTTTTTAAGAGATCATCAAACTTGAAACTCGCAACGGGTATTTACACAACCCCTTCTTTTTTCATCTGCCGAATTTCGTCCGCGCTGAACCCCATTTCCCGAAGGACCTCCTCCGTGTGCTCCCCGAATGCCGCCGGCCCCCGGCGAATGGCGGGAGGGGTCCCGGACATCTTCAGCGGGGAAGACAGAAGGTTCATCTTTCCTTTCTTCGGGTCGTTGAACTCGGTGATCATCTGGCGATGAACCACCTGCGGGTCTTTGAAAGCCTCTTCCAGGTGAAGGACCTTCCCGACGCAGACATCCAGGGCCTCCAGTTCCTCCATCCATTCATCCCGGGTTTTTCCCCGAAAGGTTTTTTCCAGGAATGAAAAAATCTCCCTCCGCTTTTCTCCCTCATCGAATTGGTGAGGGATAAAATCCTCCCGTCCCAGCTTCGTGCAAAGCTCCTTCCAGAAGCGCGGTTCCAATGCCCCGATGGAAACGTACTCTCCATCCTTCGTTTCATAGACGCTGTAACAGGGATAACGACCGCTGAGTAACGTGTCCCCCCGCCCCGGAGTTTTTCCCAAACCCCAGAGGAGACTGGCCGGGAAAGGCAGCATGGCCACAACCCCATCCAGCATGGAGATGTCGATGTACTGCCCCTTGCCCGTGCTCTGGCGGACAAACAGGGCAGCCAGAATCCCGATGGCCGCGTACATGCCCCCGGCGGCCATGTCCGCCACCTGAATCGGCGGGATCACCGGTTTCCGCCCCGATTCTCCGGTCAGCCCAAGGACTCCCCCGAAACTCAGGTAGTTGATGTCGTGTCCGACCATGTTCTTGTAAGGTCCGTCCTGCCCGTAGCCGGTGACGGAGCAGTAAATCAGCCTCTCGTTCAGCTCTTTCATCGGGGCGTAGCCGATCCCCAGCTTGTCGCAAACCCCGGGGCGGAACCCTTCCAGGAGGACATCGGCCTCCCGGGCCATGCGGCGGAGAATTTCCAGCCCCCGGGGATGCTTGAGGTTAAGGGTCATATGCCGCTTGTTGCGCATGACCGTGGGCATTCCCGGCCCTTCTCCTTCAAAACGCCGGTCTTCGATCCGCAGAACATCGGCCCCCAGGTCGGCCAGAATCATGGAGCAGTAGGGCCCGGGAAACAATCTGGATAGGTCCAACACTTTGATTCCGTCCAGCGCACCCATAGAAATCGTCCCCCCCATCACAAAGCCTTATCTTCGCCCGATTCCCCGGCCGAATAGCAGTTTTCTTCCCGGACCCGTCGCCCGAAGCCAACCAGTGGCCGAAAAAAAAACACCCTTGGTCTCCATTCGACCATTCCCTTTTTTCCATCCCCGCCGGAATCATACATTTCCAACGGACATAAGGTCAAGAAAAAGAAAATTCTCCGGTTTCCTGAGTTCAAAAGAATCCTGAATTCTAAATTGGGTCTTCTCCCAATCGAGTGGGTGCTTGAGGAAGATTTTGAGCTTCCCGGGTCTACCCTGCCGGAAGAGAGTTGGCCGGGCCCAGGGGGGCATCCCGCCCGGGGCCTGTGCGAAGGAGTCGTTTTCTCCCTTTTTACCCGCTCGATTGGGAGAAGACCCTCTAAATTTCGCATTTCGCCTCTGCCTTGAAGAAATTACCCGGACATGTTACTTTTTACGCAAGCTCTAAAAAGAAAGGTGGATCAACTTGCAGGCCACTGCGCAAAGAATCCTGGCCATCGATGTGGGCAGCGGAACCCAGGACATCCTTCTTTATGAGGAAGGAAAGCCCATGGAAAACTGCGTCCAGATGGTCCTCCCCTCCCCCACCCGCCTGGTGGCCGAGGAGATCGCCGCCGCAACAGCCGCAAGAAAAAGCCTATTCCTCTGCGGGACGACCATGGGGGGTGGGCCCAATTCCTGGGCCTTGGAGGAGCACCTCCGGAAAGGGTTGAAAGTTTATTCCACCGAAGCCGGGGCCTTGTCCTTTCATGACAACCTTGAAGAGGTGCGCAAAAAAGGGGTCAAAATCACCCCCCAGGGCCCCAAGGGGGCTATCAAAATCCCTCTCCGGGACGTTGACCTTACCGCCCTTCGCCAGTCCCTTAAACCTTTCCGGATTGCCCTTCCCGAGGCCTTCGCCGTCGCGGTCCAGGACCATGGATTCAACCCCGGGGGGAGCAACCGGCGGTTCCGGTTTGAATACTGGGAAAAGTTCATCCAATCCGGCGGAAACCTTCGCGACCTGATCTACTTCGACCCTCCCCCCTACATGACCCGCATGGTTGCAGTGCGGAAAACCATCCCGGGCGCCGCGGTTATGGATACCTGCGCCGCTGCCGTTTGGGGGATCCTTTGCGATCCGGTGGTCGCGGAAAAGCTGGATGAAGGGTTTGTGGCCTTGAACCTGGGGAACCAGCACACCCTGGGCGCCCTGGTCCGGGAAAATCGCGTCTGGGGAGTCTTTGAGCATCACACCGGGCGGATGACCCGGGAGAAGCTTGAAGGGATCATGAATCGTTTTCCCGCCAAGGCTGTCAGCAACGATGAAATTTTTCACGACCAGGGCCATGGGTGCGCTTATCATCCCGCATATTCAAGGAAGAAAGGATTTCGTTTCGTCGCCGTCACCGGACCCAGGCGCGCCCTGGCCGAGGGCTTAGATTATTACATGGCCGCACCCCACGGAAATATGATGCTGGCCGGCTGTTTCGGTTTGGTCGCCGCTTTAAAGGCCAAATCGGGTGCCGAGGAATAAAACATGAACGAGGCGCAGGCACGAAAACGGATCGACAAACTTCGCGAGGAGCTCCACTTTCACAACTACCGCTATTATGTCCTCGACGACCCGGTCATCAGCGATGCGGAGTACGACCGGCTCATGCGCGAGCTCGAAAATTTGGAGAAGGAGTATCCCCATCTCGTAACGCCCGACTCACCGACTCAGCGGGTCGGCGCTCCTCCGCTGGATAAGTTCGAAGAGGTAAGGCATGCCGTTCCCATGCTCAGCCTGGCCAACGCCTTCGAGGAAGAGGAGGTGCGCGAATTCGACGGCCGGGTCAAGCGCTTCCTCGAAACCACCGGGGACGTGGAGTATTGCGCCGAGCCGAAAATCGACGGGGTGGCCGTGGAATTGGTTTACGAGCAGGGCCGTTTCCTCATCGGCTCAACCCGCGGCGACGGCCAGGTGGGAGAAAATGTCACCCAGAACCTCAAAACCATAAAAGCCATCCCCCTAAACTTGATTCCTTCGAAAGGAAAACCCCTGCCCGCGCGCCTGGATGTCCGGGGAGAGGTTTACCTCCCCCTCAAGGCCTTTCAGGAATTGAACGCCAGAAGGGAACGGGACGGGGAACCCCCCTTTGCCAACCCGCGGAATGCCGCGGCCGGCTCCCTCCGCCAGCTCGACTCCTCCATCACCGCCCAGCGTCCCCTGGACATTTTCTGCCACGGGATCGGCCGGTACTCGGGAACGGAGTTGAAGACCCAGTGGGAGCTGCTGGAGGCCCTGCGGAGCTGGGGGTTCAAAATCAACCCCCACCGCCGCCGGTGCCGGAATGTGAACGAGGTCTTCCTTTTCTACCGGGAACTGGATGCCCTGCGGGAAAAGCTTCCCTACGAAATCGACGGCGTGGTCATCAAGGTCAATTCCTTCCGCCTCCAGGAAGCCCTGGGGACCGTCGCCCGGAGCCCCCGCTGGGCCCTGGCCTTCAAATTCAAACCCAAGGAGGCGATCACCCGGGTTCTGGATATCGTGGTCAACGTGGGGAGGACCGGGGCGCTCACCCCATCGGCAGTCCTGGAACCGGTCCGGGTGGGAGGAGTCACGGTCAGCAGCGCCACCCTTCACAACCAGGATGAGATCGACCGCAAAGACGTCCGCATCGGCGATACCGTGGTCATCCAGCGGGCCGGGGACGTGATCCCCGAAGTGGTCAGGGTGCTGGTCGAAAAACGGACCGGGAAGGAGAAAAAATTCCGCCTTCCAGACCGGTGTCCGGTCTGCGGGTCGGAGGTCGACCGCCCCGAGGGAGAGGCCGTGGCCCGCTGCACGGGCATCGCCTGCCCGGCCAAGCTCAAGGAAACCATCATTCACTTCGCTTCCCGGGATGCCATGAATATCGAAGGCTTGGGGGTGAAGATCATCGAGCAGATGGTGGAGCGCGGCCTGATCAAGGACTACGCCGACCTCTACACGCTGACCCTCGAGCAAATGCTCACCCTGGAGCGGATGGGTCCCAAGCTCGCGGAAAATATCTTAACCGCCATCCGGAACAGCAAGAAGACCACCCTGGACCGGCTTATCTACGCCCTGGGAATTCTTCATGTGGGGGAACATATCGCCAAACTTCTGGCTAACGAGTTTTCTACCGTGGAGGAGCTTTCCCAGGCCACCCTGGAACGGCTCACCTCCATCAAGGGGATCGGCGAAGAGATCGCCTCGTCCGTGGTGAAATTTTTCCAGCAAGAGGGCAATCAAAAGGTCATCCGGAAGCTAAAGGATTACGGGGTGGAGTATCCCCCGCGCCCGGCTCGCCCCAAAGCCAAGGACCTCAAATTCCAGGGTAAGACCTTTGTTTTCACCGGCGGGTTAAAGACCCTGAGCCGGAGCGAGGCGGAATCGAAGGTCGAATCCCTGGGAGGAAAGGCCTCCTCATCGGTAAGCAAAAAGACCGATTTCGTGGTGGCCGGGGAGGACCCCGGTTCCAAACTGGATAAGGCCAAAGCCCTGGGGGTAAAGGTTTTAACGGAAGATGAATTTTTGGAACTGGTGGGGTAAGAATTTCATACCGAGGACTTATAAATTCTTTCCGGTTCCGGGAGACTTGGATTGTGGCCCGGGGGCCCGCATTTGGCGGGTCCGGGGAAAAGCATCGGCCCGTTTGTCCCGGATTGCACATTGCGGATTTTTTTCAACCGGCATTCCGCGATGATTTATAAACTGAAATTTAAACTTACATATCCATTCCGCGTTCCGCATTCCGAATTCCGCATTCCCCAATGCAGGGCTCCGCATTCCGCAATTTCGCGCGGTACCTTTTGGGACGCCGAATTCGAAAGGAAGAAGGTTAAGGAGGGAGGTCGGTGGAATGGCCAAAACCCGTGCCAAGGTAATCGTGAAAGGAATCGTCCAGGGCGTGAATTTCCGCTACTATACCCAAAGGCAGGCCATTCGCGCAAACATTACCGGCTGGGTGCGGAACCTTCCCGATGGGTCTGTGGCGGCCGTCTTCGAGGGGGACGAACAAGATGTGGAGGCCATGGTCCAGTGGTGCCGCCGGGGCCCACCCTCCGCCCGGGTCACCGAGTTGATCGTCCAACCCGAGGAATACCGGGGAGAATTCTCCTCCTTCTCGGTAAAATACTAGCGCACCCACTTTCACCCGTCTCCCGCCTCCCCTCTACCACCGGAAGATAGGAGAATAAGTAAAGAATTTCCCTCCCCCTCGATGGGGGAAGGCCAGGGTGGGGGTGAAAATGGGATTTTTTCACACCTTCGGGGAGGGTGGCAGTGGGAGAATGAGAAAATACCCATGACCCCCTTTGCTCTTTTGTTGATCTGCGTTGCCGCCCAAATCCTGATTGCCGCGGGCCTGGGAATTTATCTCTATCGCTATTTCTCCCGCCAGCGCAAGGAAAAGGAGAAAAAGGACCTCAAGCAATGACCGGGCTTCGCGGCCCCGGGCTATGCCTTGGCGGCTTCTTCCTTCTTTTCTTCTCTTTTCTTTTCCTTTTTCACCTTCGGCTTCTTCTTGGCCTGGGGAACCTTTCCCTCCAGGGCTGCTAGGGTGCGGACGATCAATTTGCCCTTGTGCTTCGGGAAATCCGCCTTTAAGTAAACTTTTTTGGAAAAGACCTTGACCACCACGCCCTCTTTCTCTTTCCCTCCGAAAGGAAAGGTAATCCGATCGCCAACCTGCATCTCCGCCTCCTCCTGCTGATTTATTTACTTAACTCTTCTCTCTTCCTTTTAGGATTCCGCAATCCCCATTCAGCAATGCAATAGCCTTCATTCAGTAAATCCTTTTCAATCCGCATTCCGCATTCCAAACTCCGCAATCGTTAGCCCTTCTCTGCGCCCCTTGCGCCTTTGCGCGAGAAATATTTTTTGTCGTAATTTTTTCCCATTCCGCATTCCGCATTCCGAATTCCGCAATCGTTAGCCCTTCTCTGCGCCCTTTGCGCCTTTGCGTGAGAAATTTTTTCTGTCGTAATTTTTCCCCATTCCGCACTCCGCATTCCGAATTCCGCATTTCAATGCTCTTCCCTTTTGGAGGTTCAAAATCTGAGGGAAGAAATCTCCTCCTCCCCGGCGGGAGAGACCCGGATACGACCGCTGAATTCGTCCCTTTTATTTCCGTACTGAACCTCCGCTTTTTCCTGATCCTTGGCCTTGCTGTAGCGGGCTAGAACGGAAGACGCCAGCCGAAGGTCCTTTTCCTCCGCCGGTCCCCGGAGGAGACCCAGCGGCCCCGGAATTCCTTGAACCCGCAAAAGGGTGTCCCCTTCCCGGAATAGTTCCATCAATCTCTTGTTCTCCTCTTCCCTCCTGCCCACCACGAGATGCTGGCCTCCGGACAGCCGGAAATGTCTTCCCACCTGGAGAAAGAGGATGTCTTCCACCGTAATTAAAGGGGATTGCTGGAATATTTTCCGAAACCGATCGGCCAGCTCCGGGTCGGTAAGCAGGCATCCCCCGGCCGGGGTAGGATAATGGCGGATCCCCATCTTTTCCGCCAGCTCCATCTGGGGTTTCCTCCCCCTCCCGGTTATGGCCAGGAGCTTATCCCGATCCACCAGGCCTTCCGTCTCCGCCCGGGTGGGTTTCAGGTGCTGGGCGCACAGAGGGCGAAGCAGAACCCCTTCGGTTCCCGAGTCCCTCTCCACGATCCTCATGGCATCCCGGCGCTGGGACATGGGCCGCTGGCCCAGGACCTCCCCGGAGATCAGGAAATCCCTTTTTTCCTCCTCCATCAGTTCCCTGGCCCTGGAGAAGAGAAAGACCTTGCAGTCGATGCAGGGGTTGAAATTCCTTCCGTACCCATACCGGGGACTCCGGACAACCCGGAGGTATTCGTCGCCTACGTCGATGATCCGGGCCTGGACCCCGTAAAGCCGCTTCCACCTCTCCTGGTAGCGGGCTTCCTGGCCTTTTTTCTGATAACCGAAAAAGGGGGTGATGAAATGGAGGGCCACCACCTCGATTCCCTGATCCATGATGAGGCGCGTGGCCAGCAGGCTGTCAAGGCCGCCGGAAAGGAGGGAGAAGGCTCTCCCCTTTTTCATGGCTTGGCCTTCGGGGTGGTCTTGGGCTTGGGAGGAGGAGAAGACGGCCGGCTCTCCCTCGGGGAAAGGACGAGGTCGACCTGTTTCACCTCTCCTTTTTTGGCTGTGAGATGCTTCTCCGTCTCTCCGTGGCCGTCCGCCCGGACAATCACTCGGTATTCGCCGTCCTCCAGTCCCAGAAGGGAATAGATTCCGTTTTCGAAGGGGATGGTCCGGCCCTGTATTCCCGCCCAGAGCACCAGGCTGCCTTTGGGGATGATTTTTCCCGAGGGGTCTTTGACCTTGCCGTAGATGGTGCCGAACTGCTGGGGAAGGCTCTGGCGGGCCAGAAAATCCTTCTTTGGCAGGGGGAGCTGGTCGATGGCCAGGGTGGCGTTCTCCTCCCTGAAAATCGTGAAGGTGGTGGCGTCCTCCACATCCAGGCTTCCTCCCCGGATGTTGCGGGGATTGAGGTTGATCCCGTCCGTGTAACGCAGCACATGGAAGGGATCGACGAAGTTTTTGGAGTGAAGGAGGTCGGAGAAACACCAGCCTATGTCCATGTAAAACACCTCCACCCAGGCATGGTAGCCCCCCCCGCTGATCTGCACTCCCCAGTATTTTTTGGAAATCCCCCAGTCATACCCCGGGGGGAGGTAGCCATGGGCATACCTTGCCGGGATCCCCAGGCTGCGTAGCATGGCGATGGCCAGCTGGGTATATCCTACGCAGGACCCCCGTTTGCTGTAAAAAACCGACCGGCCGTCCTGGGGCGTATTCCGGCCGGCGTCGTAGGTAAAGTTGTCCACGATCCAGTTAAATACGGCGGTCACCGCCTCGTGGACCGTCCGGCTCCCCTGGGTCAGCGCCTTGGCCTGGGAGAGGATGTTGCTCTCGTTCACCGGGATATTCTTTTCCGGCCCCAGAAAAGCCCGCATCTGGTGGGGCATCTGCTGGGCCGAGACCGGGAAAGGCGCTGTGGAATTTAGCGGGGCCAGGTTGACTTCGATCAGGACCCGTTTGCTGAATTCGTCCTCCTGCAGAACTTTCTGGGTGTAGGAGTTGTTGGAGTAATTGGGAAGGAACTCCACGCCCGTCGGGTTCACGATGTCGTAAACGATGGCGTGTTTCCCCACCAGTACCCGGGTGGCCGAAAGGGCCGGGCACATCGCCCCCGCGGCGAGAATCCCGGCCGCCGCCCAGGCCCCGACCCGCCCCAGGAACCTTTTGTCCCGGGCTCTTCGCGCCTCAATCATACACCACCATGACCCGGCCGTTCTTCAGGTAACCCGTGTAAGGAGCGGTGGTCAGGATGAGCTGGGCGTCCCGGTTGGAAATGACCACGTCGGTTTTTTTCTCCCCCGTGGCGCTCAGGCCGCTGACCACTACCGGGTCGGCGGTCACCCGCTGGTTTCTGGCCGCCGCGTTCACGTCTTTGGCGTAGCCCACCAAGCCCATCCGGATGATCTCCTGCTGGCCCACGCTATGGCTGCTGTACACCAGCTCCCCCTTCTCGTTCAGGACCTTGGGGACCAGGGCCGGGCGCAGGCCCAGTTTCCGGGCGTCGATGATCAGCCCGGTATAATCCAGTTTTTTGAGGTCCAAATTTTCTTCTGCTCTGGCCGGCGGTTTGTCCGGCGTCTGGGCCCTGGGTTCGATCGGCGGTGGGGGGGTGCCCCTGGGCTCCGTTACCGGCGGGGGTTGGACCTTGGTTTCCGTGGTCGCTGGGGCGGGAGAAGGGACCTTGGTCTGCGGCGCCGGAGGAGGTGGAGGAAGAGGAACCTTACTCTCCTGCACGGGGGGCTGCGGGGATGGAACCTTTGCGGGCGGTTGGGGCGGCGCAGGAGGGGCCGGGGGCGGCGGAACGGGTTTTGGCCCGGGCGGCGGCCCGGGACTGGGTTTGGGCGGAATCGGAAGGGGCTGGAGAGGGGGAGGCGGAGCGGGCATCGCCGGCAGGGAAAGCGGGGGCAGTTCCTGGAGCATAACCGCGAGGAGCTCTCCGGTCATGTTGACCGCCACCGTGATTTCAACCGCGCCGTCGCTCAGATATCTGGTGCTTACGACCCGGGCTCCGATGACGATTCCGCTGACCCGGGTCATCACCCGGTCGCTCTTGGTCGTGAAGGTCTCGACCGTGGTGTCGGAATCCACCCGAACCCCCTTCACCGTCTCCAGCAGGTTACGCAGCGCGTCGGCCTTGGCGGCGCGCTCGGCCATGAGACGCGCCTGGGCCGGGTTGGTAATCCCCTTGGGCGGCGCGCCGCTCCCCTTGGCGGTGACCGTCCCCTGGCTCCAGTTGATGGCCCCGCTGGGAAGAGTTTCCACAACCTCCCTGCGGTCCTGGGCTATCGATAGGGGGGCGGAGAGGATCACAACCAGAAAAACGGACCAGAATGAAAACCCAATTTTCCCCATGGCTCCCTGCCCCTTTCCCGCTTTTCCGCTTTTTATTATCTTGGAAAAAGTCGGCTTTGTTCGAAAAGTACGTGATTCATCGCCGGGGCGTTCAAAAAAAGAAAGCTTGAAATGGGGCCAGAAATCTTGTTTGGTCAACCCCTCCCTGAAATCCCCCCCAATCCCTCCTTTGATAAAGGAGGGCAGGGGGGATTTCCGGCAGGACCGGGGTCTTAAGGAAAATCCCGGCTGCGGGGCGAGACTCCGGCCATTGACGAATGATTCCCTAAAATTCATGGATCACGTACTTTTCGAACAAAGCCAAAAAGTCGAATTTACATAGATCTCGTCGTTCCGGCGGAAGCCGGAACTCATTCATTTCAACCGCGCCTTCGGCGGGACTGGACCCTGGCTTCCGCCGGGGTGATGTTCCAAATGACTTTTTGCAAGATCATCCTTATATATATCAGGCCAATAAAAACGTAACATATTTTCATTCTTCCTTCCACCCATAATCACCCACCAGGGGGACGAAGACACACCCGGTAACGTCTTCCTCGCTGAATCGGTCCCCGTGCCGGGTCAGCTTGTAAAGGGTTTGAGTGTACCGGGGGCCCGTGGGAATGACCAGCCTTCCTTCTTCGGCCAGTTGGGATTTCAACGTCGGCGGGACATCCGGGGAGCCGGCGGTCACGATGATTCCGTCGAAGGGGGCTTCCTCCGGCCATCCCCTGCTTCCGTCGCCCGATAGAAAAGAGATGTTGGAGTAACCCAATTCCCCCAATACCTTCCGGGCCCTCGCGGTGAGTGCAGGAATCCTTTCAATGGTAAAGACCTTCTGGGCCAATTCGGATAGGATGGCGGTCTGGTAGCCGGACCCGGTGCCCACCTCCAGGACCTTTTCCCTGCCCTGAAGCTCCAGGGACTGGGTCATGATGGCCACCATGTAGGGCTGGGAGATGGTTTGTCCTTCCCCGATGGGCAGAGGACGGTCCTCGTAGGCCGAATCCCGGTAATCGTCGAGGACAAAAAGATGCCGCGGAACCTTGCCCATGGCTTCGAGCACTCGGGAATCGGAGATTCCCCTCCGCCGGAGCTGCTCCTCCACCATGGCCAGGCGTTCCTTTTGATAATCCCTTTCCGGCTCCTTTTTGTCCTTTTTCCAAAACATAACCCCTTCAGAAACCCCAAACCTCAAATAGCCCATCAAGTGCAAAAATATTCGTTACAAGTGCTGTCTCAGTCCCGTTTTCATTGGGTTAAAAAGCGTTCCAGACATTGTTGGAGGAATTCACCGGGAGTGGCTTTTGGCCCCCCTTTATTAAAGGGGGGGCGGGGGGATTTCTGACCCCGGCTCTCCAAGAAAATCCCCCCGTTCCCCCCTTTTCCAAAGGGGGAAATTATTGCATCGGTTAGGATAACAAACCCAAAATCAATTCCAACCAAAGATGGTGATCTTGCAAAAAATAATATCTCCCCTCCCCCGGTGGGAGGGGATTAAGGGGAGGGGGTTCGAAAAGTGATTAAAATCATTCTATTTATCACTCCCACCCTGACCCTCCCCCATCGAGGGGGAGGGCTTATTTTCGACTTTTTACGAATTCATCAATTTTGAATTTGGGATTCCTCGTCCCCTATTCTCCCCGGCCTCCGGGGAGAAAATATTCCTACGCCCCGAACTTCGTCAACCGCCGCGCGTTGGCCATGGCCAGGGGCATGAGTTCCACGGAGCGGATTCTTCCCAGGGCGCCCTGGATGCAGCTTACTTCATCGAACTTCTTCACCGTGTCGATGAGGCAAAACCGGGAATGAAGAATGACCGGGAGGGGGTGCCAACTGTGGCCGGCCAGCTTGGCGGGCGTGGAGTGATCCCCGGTCACAACCAGGACATCGGGATTTAGCGCCCTCACTCTGGGAAGATACCCATCCACCTCCTCGATGACCGCCACCTTGGCGTCGAAGTTCCCGTCCTCCCCGCGCGAATCGGTCTGCTTCACGTGGAGGAAGAAAAAATCGTACTCGGCAAAATTGTCCTCCAGAGCCTTGAATTCTTCGTCCAGGGTGGAGACCTTCGAAAGAACGGTCATCCCCACCAGCCGGCTGATCCCCCGGTACATGGGGTAGGCGGCGATGGCCAGGGCATTCAGGCCGTAGCGCTCCTTCATGGAAGGGTACCGGGTGTGCTTGGCGAACCCGCGCAGGAGAACCATGTTCGCCTTGGGTTCATCGGCCAGGATTCGGCCCACCTGGGAAAGAATGTTCCTTACCCGCCCCGCCGTCTCTTCCGCTTCCGGGACCAGGGCCTTGGCCTCCAGCGGGGGAAACCCTTCCCGTTCCGGGTCCGTGTCCTGGATCTCGCCGCGAAGCCCTTCCCCCCTGAGGACCAGGATGCCCCGGTGCTCTTTCACGGTCTCCACGATCACTTCCAGGCCGGGCCCGGGCTTCAGCCCCTCACGAATCTTTTGACAGACCCTCTGGTTGGTTTCCGTGGAAATGCGCCCGGCCCTGCGGTCGGTGACTTTTCCCGCCGGGTCCACGGTGGCGAAGTTCATCCGCGCCACCACGTCCTTTTCAGTTAGGGGAAAGTCGATCCCCGTCGCCTCCAGAATGCCGCGGCCGATGTTGTATTGCACCGGGTCGTATCCGAAAAGGGCGAAATGGGCCGGCCCGCTTCCCGGAGTGATTCCCGGGGCCACCGGGTCCAGGAGCCCGCAGGAGGAGATTTCGGCCAGCCGATCCAGGTTGGGAGTCCGCGCTACCTGAAGCTCGGTCCCCCCCTTCCCTTCCATCTGGATTCCCCCCAGCCCGTCCATGATGAGAAAAACGATCTTGCTCGAACCGGGGATCATCAAATCAGAAACCAAGCTCGGGTCCATTTTCCCTCCTGGAGAATGAAATACGGACGACAGACCGCAGACCTCAACTTCAGACTACAGACTCCAGACCTCAGACTTCAGACTTAGGACCTCGGACGGCTGACCATTTCCCAGTCCTTTCCACAGCTTCCCCCCCTGTCCAAAGCCCGGCAAAAGGCATTGGAAATTTTTTGGAAATATCCTCCCACCCCGAGGGAAGAGAATAGGCCTAAAAAATGATAAGAAAATTCTCAGATTCGTATGAGTTTAGCCTTTTGAAGTGGCCTCTTTAAATCCCCCCTCCGC
>JACAEW010000087.1 GCA_013388675.1 Syntrophaceae bacterium
GCGGAAGACGGGCCAGCGCTCCGGAACCCCGGATTTTTCCCGCCGAGGCTGTACCGCCCCGGGCGGGATGCCCCCCCTGGGCCTATGCGATGGAGTCGTTTTATACCTTTTTACCCACTCGATTGGGAGAAGACCCTGATTTAAGATTTTTCTTTCTGGGAGATCCTTTTAAAGAAATTCAGCGGGCCCTTTTTCAGGAGAGAAAATTGGACTTCCATCCATCCGCAAACAGGAAAATCAAGGAACTGATCCAAAAAGGAGTGAACCTTCCCAACCCCCTCAGCATCGATGTGGGCGAGGAAGTCAATATCGACCAGATTTCGGGTCAAGCGGTAAGAATCTACCCGGGATGCCGGATTTACGGGGATAAAACGGTCATATCCTCGGGGGTTCAGCTCGGCTCCGAAGCCCCGGTAACCGTGGACAATTGCCAGCTCGGGCCCCGGGTGGAGTTGAAGGGAGGTTATTTCACCAATTCTGTTTTTCTGGAAAGGGCAAGCATGGGCCTCGGCGGGCACGTTCGCGAGGCGTGCCTGCTCGAAGAACAGGCAAACGGCGCCCATTGTGTTGCCTTAAAACATACCATCCTCTTTCCCTTCGTCACCCTGGGGAGCCTTATCAATTTTTGCGACTGTCTGATGGCCGGGGGGACCAGCCGCAAGGACCACAGCGAAGTGGGAAGCTCTTACATTCATTTCAACTTCACTCCTGAAGGGGACAAAGCCACTCCCTCCCTGATCGGCGATGTTCCCCGCGGGGTCATGCTCAACAACCCGCCGATCTTCCTCGGAGGACAGGGTGGCATGGTCGGGCCTCTCCGAATGGGTTATGGCAATGTAGTGGCCGCCGGGTCCGTCCTCCGGAAGGATGTGGACATGGAGAATAAACTGATTATGGGCATGAGCCATCCGGGCATGGTCATTGACCGCGTACCCCGAGCCTTCCCGGGCTTGGCCCGCATCGTCGAAAACAATATCCTGTACATTGCGAATCTGATCACCCTTCGGCAATGGTACCTCCAGGTAAGAAATTCCTTCTTCGCCCAACAGGAATTCGGCCGGCTGGTATTCGAAGGGGCGCTCGAAAAACTGCAAATGGCCCAAGAAGAAAGGATTAAACGTCTCAAGGACCTGGCCTCGAAAATGCCGGTCTCGCCCGTTAAGGGAAAAGAAGCTTCAAAAAGCAGCGGGGCGAAAAAGGAATTCTATGAAAAAGCCAGTCAGGTGGAAGAGCGCCTGCTCGGAGACGCCGGGAAAACAGCGGGGGGGGAGCTCCGGGACCGTTTTCTCATCGCTCTGCAGGAGCACCGGGAAAAACAGGGCGGAAGGTACATTGAGGTAATCCAGAGCCTACCCCCGGAAGTTTCCCGGCTGGGCACCCGATGGCTCGATTCTATGGTAACTCGTATCTGCGGCGAGGTCGCAGAGATTCTTCCGGCATTGAATCTTTTCAAGAAATCCCGGACGAATATGGACTGAGGAGGCATGGGGATGGGTAGATTATTCGGAACGGATGGGATCCGGGGCGAGGCGAATCGGTATCCGATGGACGCGTACATCGCCTTTTCTGTCGGGCAAGCCGTAACTTACCTGTTGAAGAAACCGCGTCACAGCACGCGGATCATCATCGGCAAGGACACCCGCATATCGGGTTATATGCTGGAGGGCGCTCTGGAGTCCGGGATCACTTCCATGGGAGGAAACCCATACCTGGTGGGAGTGCTTCCGACACCGGGCATCGCCTTCGTAACTCAGAGCATGCGAGCCGATGCCGGGATCGTCATCTCCGCATCCCACAACCCCTATCAGGATAACGGCCTTAAGATTTTTTCCGGAAACGGGTTGAAACTCTCCGATGAACAGGAAGAGACGATCGAGAGCCTGATTCTGGGCAATCAATTGCCCGAGAAGGTCCCCCCACCCAGAGAAATGGGACGGGCCTACCGGTTGGAGGATGTTCATGGCCGTTACATCGTTTTCCTGAAGAATACCTTCCCCCGGGAGCTCTCGATGGAAGGGATGAAGATCGTCCTCGATACGGCGAATGGGGCGACCTACCGAATCGCCCCTGAGACCTTCTTTGAGCTGGGGGCCGATGTGCAAGTGATCCACAACAATCCGAATGGTTTAAATATCAACGATCGTTGCGGTTCCCAGCACACCCAAGATTTGAAAAAGCGGGTGGTGGAGTCGGGGGCGAGTATCGGCCTGGCCTTCGATGGAGACGGGGACCGGCTGATCGCGGTGGATGAGAAGGGGCGGGAAATCTCCGGCGATCAGGTTCTCCTGGTCTGCGCCAAGCAGATCAAAGAAAAAGGACGGCTGAAGAATGATTTGCTCATCAGCACGGTGATGAGCAACCTGGGGCTCAAGGTGGCTTGCAAAAGATACGGGATCAAACATCATGCCTCGAAAGTGGGCGATCGTCACGTCCTGGAGGACATGTTTCGGTTGGGATCGGTCATCGGTGGAGAGGACGCCGGCCATATGATTTTCTTGGAACATCACTCCACGGGGGACGGGATGATCAGCGCCATCCAGCTGATCGCGGCGATGATCGAAAGCGGCAAGCCTTTATCGGAACTTGCAGGTTTAATGGAAATCTACCCGCAGAAACTGATCAACGTGGATGTGACCGCCAAACCGGAATTTTCCACCCTGCCGCAGGTCATGGAGGCGATTCGCCAGGCGGAAGCCGAACTGGGGGAGAATGGCCGGGTTCTGGTTCGGTATTCGGGCACCCAAAACATGTGCCGGGTCATGGTGGAGGGGCCCACGATCGAAATCACCGAAAGGTACTGCCGCCAGATTGCCGACGAAATCAGGAGCACCATTGGTTGACATCGGCGTTCGCGGCCTTGAAGGTGCACCTTGCAGCCGGATGAGGCCTTTTTCATTTTTGCCCCGTTCCTTTCCGCACAATGGATTCCCCCTTTGTTAAAGCAAATTGGAACCCCCGTCCACGAAGATCGTCTGCCCGGTTATGAAATCGGAGGCCGAGGAGGCAAGCAATAGGGCCGCCCCCACGTGGTCCCGGGGCTGTCCCATCCGCCCGATGGGCATGGACTGAATCCTGGCCTTCAAGTCTTCGGGGTGGTCCTCAAAGAACTTTCGGTTAAGGTCGGTGATCGTCGGACCGGGCGCAATCGCATTCACATGGACATTGTATTGGGCCCATTCGAAAGCCAGGACCCGGGTCAACTGAGTCAGCCCGGCCTTGGTAATCGCGTACACCCCTCTCCCCGGCTGGAGCGGTTGGATGATATTGGAGGAGATGTTGATGATCTTGCCCTGCCTTCGCTCGATCATATGCCTCCCGACCACTTGGCAGCAAACGAAGGTCCCTTTTAAATTCGTGTTCAGGAGGGAATCCCACTCTTCATCGGTAATCTCCACAATCGGCTTTCGGACGATGATGGCCGCGCTGTTGACCAGGATGTCGATCCGTCCGAACTCCTTCAGGACCCTGGAAACAAGGCTTTCGACCGATGGTCTCTGGGTTACATCCGCGGAAATCGCTCGGGCCTTCCACCCCTTGCCGCGGACCTTGGCCGCCGCTTCTTCTCCTTGTCCGGGATTTCGATTGGCGATCACGCTGACGGCCCCCGCCCCGGCAAGCCCCTCGGCGATCGCCAGCCCGATTCCCCGACTTCCTCCCATTATGATGGCCACCCGTCCCGCAAGGTCAAAAGGACCCATTCCGCCTCCTCCATTCTGGAAAAGTTTTTCTTTTCATAACATGGCAAACCGCTTCGGTCAATAAAAACGGGAGGGGTCGGGGAATCAATCGCCCTTCGTTCCCAAAACCTGAATCCCTTTTGCAAATCATCGGTTGAAAGATTTGGCCGGAAGGTGTAGATTTCAATCATTCATCGAACTTTGAATCGCCCCCCTATCCGGGGCTATCGCCAAAAGGAGAAGCCTATGTATGCCCTAAATGATGAGCAGTCTTTATTCGCCGCTCAAGTAAGGCGAATGGCCGCTGAAAAAGTGGCTCCCCGTTCTGCGGAAATCGATAAACAAGGAGAGTTCCCCTGGGACCTGAAAAAAATATTCCAGGATATGGGCCTTCTGGGCTTGAGTGTGCCCGAGGAGTACGGGGGATTCAGTCGCGGCCATATTTATCTCTGCCTAGCGGTCGAGGAAATAGCCCGGGCTTGCGTCAGTTCTTCCCTCATCGTCCAAGTGCAATCGCTCGGATGGGAACCGATCCTCATCGGCGGCTCGGAACGGCTCAAAAAGAAGTATGGACCCCTGGTTGCCTCCGGGGAAAAGCTGGTCGCCTTCGGACTCACCGAGCCCAGTGCCGGTTCGGACGCCGCGGCGATGAAAAGCAAGGCGGTTAGGAAGGGGGATCGATACATTTTAAACGGTTCGAAGTGTTTCATCAGCAATGGTCCCCTTGCGGACGTAATCACGGTATTTGCCATGACCGACGCCGCTAAAGGAGTCAGGGGGATCAGCGCTTTTGTAGTGGAAAAGGAGTTCAAAGGATATTCGGTATCCAAATGGGAATCCAAAATGGGCATCAAGGGTTCGCCTACGGGCGAGCTGGTCTTTGAAGACGTGGAGGTCCCGGCGGAGAGCCTGGTCGGGGAGGAGGGACGGGGTTTTGTTTACGCCATGCAGACCCTGGATACTTCCCGGCCGGTCATTGCCTCCCAGGCCGTGGGGGTAGCCCAGGGCGCTCTGGACCGGGCCGTGAAATACGCAAAGGAGAGGGTTCAATTCGGCAAGCCGATTGCCCAATTCCAGGGAATCAGTTGGATGCTGGCGGAAATGGCCACGCAAGTGGAGGCCGCCCGGGCCTTGACCTACCAGGCCGCGGACATGGTGGACCGCAAGGACCCGCGAACCTCCTACATGTCGGCCTGTTGCAAGATGTTCGCCTCCGATGTGGCGATGCGGGTGACGACCGATGCCCTGCAGATTGCCGGAGGATACGGGTATATGACCGACTTCCCCTTCGAGCGCATGATGCGAGATGCCAAGATCACCCAGATCTACGAGGGCACCAATCAGATCATGAAGCTCGTCATATCCAGAGAAATGTTGAAATGAACTCGTAGGCCGATTCGGTGTTGGGTCCTCCTGGGCGGGTTTTCATTTTTTCCGACCCAACCCTGTCTGAAGGGAGCCATTCGGAGAAGGATCAGAAATATCCACCAGTTTGAGAAGAATATAGCCTGAACTTAGCTTTGCCTTGAAGTGAACCGGATCGGGCTGAACGTTTGTTCTCAATTTTTCGTCGAGGGGCGAAAAATAAACCTTTTGATTCTCTTCGTTTCCTCCGCGGTGACCCTGGGCCGGGAAATCCCGATCTTCTGCCCAATGTGGATCCCCATATCGCCGACGGCCGTTGGGTATCATGCGCAGCAAGCACCGTTACGATGTGATCGAAAGGTATTGGGCGGCGATTTTTTTCCGGCGAATTATTTCCTTGACATGCGACAGAAAGAGTTTATCATAGAAATATAGGTTGCTAAGAGTTCCGGTCAGGAATAAAAAAGCCGCATAGCTCTTAAAGCTGTGACGGCTTTTTTTGTTTTCGCGATCTGACTGATTGCGACTGAGCCGAAAAGGAAAAAAGGAGGTGAAAGCAATGTCCAAAGGCCGAGTCAAATGGTTCAATGAGCAAAAGGGGTTCGGGTTTATTTCCCAGGATAATGGGGATGATCTATTCGTGCACTTTTCATCCATTCAACAAGAGGGTTTCAAGGTTCTTCTCGAAGGGGATGAAGTCGAGTTCGAAATCGCCCAGGGGAAGAAAGGGTTGCAAGCGATCAATATGGTAAAGTGCTAAGGCCCTGAAGTCGGACCGGGAGACCCTGGGAAAGAGCAAGACTCGGGGTCCCCGGCGCATTCCCGGGCAGCGACCGGAAGTTGGCCATCGGGGAAAAACCAAAAAGGAGGGAGAAATGGCCAGAGTTCGAAGAAATTTTTATCGGCGGAATTCCAAAAAAAAGATTCCTCCAAAATCTTTTCGGGTGATTTGCGCCCAATGCGGAAAGGAATTGTTAATGGAGGTTCCTCCCTCTGGAAACGACCTCCTTTGCCTCGATTGTTACAAGAAGAAATAAGGGGGCCAGAATGCCTTATTATGTTTACGCCATCCAGCCCGATACAAGAATCAATCGTCTCTGCGGATCTTTTGCCGATTATCAGGGGGCCGAAATTTGCGAGCGGGATAACCAAAGAAGCATTGATTCCAAGGAAGATCATTTTGTTATGATGATCTATGCGGAAAACAAAACCCACGCGCTTCAAAAAATAAAACAGATACGCCGGGAAAAGGGACTCTCCCCCCACTAAAAGACCTTTCATCGGAATCTTGGGATCGGCAGGCCCCGACTGCATTCACCACCCGGAATCCCCAACCATCATTCTAAACGGCAACCGCCAAAAGGAGTTTCCTTGAGCTTTGAAAAGTTTTGTCTTCACCCTGAAATCATGGCCGGCATCCGTGCCTCAAACTACTTCAATCCCACTCCCATTCAGGAACAGGGGATCCCTCCGGTTTTGGAAGGAAAAGATGTCATGGGGCTGGCCCAAACCGGAACGGGTAAAACCGCGGCCTTTGGGCTTCCCATCCTGCAGCGGCTCCGCCAGGGAGAACGCGAAAAGGTGAGAGCCCTCGTCCTCGCGCCCACCCGGGAGCTGGCGGAACAGATCCACGACGCGATCCGCACGCTGGGGAAAGAGACGCGGGTTTCCAGCATGACCCTTTATGGGGGGGTCAACATCCGCCCGCAAATCCGATCGCTCAAAAAGGGGGTCCAGTTGGTGGTCGCATGCCCGGGCCGGCTCTTAGACCATATCAGCCAGCGAACCGTTCGACTTTCAAACCTGGAGGTCCTGGTGCTGGACGAAGCCGATCGAATGTTCGACATGGGGTTCTTACCCGATATCCGGCGGATCCTTCAACACCTTCCCCGGAAACGTCAAACCCTCCTCTTCGGCGCCACCATGCCGGCCGAGATACGGGGCCTAGCGCGGGAAATCCTCGTGGACCCGGTAACCATCCAGGTGGGAGAAACGGTCCCCGTTGCCACGGTCTCCCATGCTGTTTACCCGGTGCATCAGCACCTGAAAACGCCTCTTCTTCTGAAGATCTTGCGGCAAACGCTGACCGGCTCCGTCTTGGTCTTCACCCGGACAAAGCACCGGGCCAAGAGGCTTGGAGAGCAGTTGTCGAAAGCCGGATTTCAAGCGACGTCGCTGCAGGGGGATCTTCCCCAAAATCGGCGCCGGGAGGCGATGGAAGGCTTTCGCGACGGATCGTATCGCATTCTCGCCGCCACCGATATCGCCGCCCGGGGGATCGACGTATCCCGGGTTTCCCACGTGATCAACTTCGATGTTCCCGACACCGCGGAAACGTACATTCACCGCATCGGCCGAACCGGGCGGGCGTCCCGGCAGGGAGACGCTTTTACCTTCGTCGCGCCCGAGGACGAGGAAATGATGCGGTCCATTGAGCGGTTGCTCCGCAAACCCTTGGAGCGACGGACTTTGGCCGATTTCGACTATGGAGTTCCTGGGGCGGTTTGGGGCGACGGTTCGTCAGCAGCCCCCATCGCGGGAAATACCCAGGGCCCGAAAACCCCGAAATACGTTTTTTTCGGGGCAAGAGGGAAAAATCATCGGCAGCGGAACCCCTTTTTTCGACTGAGCCGGGGGTAAGGAGGGAGGGGGCTCAAAGAGCAATCGCGGGATGCCATTGACGATAAGGGGTTGAATTCTATAGAAATTTTCCAGCCTTCCCCTCTACACTGCACCTGACAGCCTGCATCCTTGTTTTTTTCGTTCCCCAATCGCTTCTCCCCCCCGTCCCCTGGCCCTGAAGGACCCCCACCATTCTTTTCAATTTTGCATTCTTTTCCCAATTTTATATAATATCAACGAACTTGCAGCCCGACCCTTAAAGACCTGAAAACGGTCCGAGAGGCAGGAGAGGTTATGGAACGGAAGGTCAAAACAAAGCAACAACTTCTCCTTGAGATGGACGAGCTGCGGGCTAGGCTGGATGCTGCGGAGCGGCGCTTGCAGGAGGCGAACGAGCGATTGCAGGCGCAGACCGCCGACCACCAGAGAGCCGAGGAAACCTTTGCCAAAGCTCAAAAATATGCCGAGAGCATCGTGGAAACGATCCGTGAACCTCTCCTCATTCTCTCCCCCGACCTGAAAGTAATCACCGCAAATCATTCATTCTACGAGACCTTCGGGGTGACATCCAAAGAGACCGAGGGGCAATTTATCTACAGTCTAAGCGGCCATGCATGGGATATCCCTTCCTTACGAGAGTTGTTGGAGCAAATTATTCCTCAGAATTCCTTTTTCAACGATTTTAAGGTGGACCATGAATTTCCGGGCATCGGGCGGAAAACCATCCTTCTCAATGCCCGCCGGATTTATCGGGAGGGGCAAGGCACGGATATGATCCTCCTCGCTCTGGAGGACATCACCGGCCTAAAGCGGTCGGAGGAGGCTCTGCAAACTTCTGAAACTCGCTACCGCCGCCTCTTCGAAACGGCCCAAGATGGAATATTGATTCTCGACGCCGAGACCGGCCAAATATCCGATGTGAATCCCTTCCTGGTCGAAATGCTGGGGTATTCCCATGAGGAGTTTTTGGGGAAAAAACTCTGGGAAATCGGGGCTTTTAAAGATCGGGAGGCGTCGCAAGCCGCCTTCTTGGAATTGCAGAGGAAAAAATACGTTCGCTACGAGAATCTCCCGTTGGAGACGAAAGACGGCCGGCAGATCGCCGTGGAATTTGTCAGCAATGTTTACCTCGTGAATAATCATAAAGTCATTCAGTGCAACATCCGCGATATCACCGAACGGAAACGGATCGCCGAGGCCTTACAGCAAGCCCACAGCGAACTGGAGCGACGGGTGGAGGAGCGGACGGTCGAACTCCGCAAGGCTCTTTCGGAAATCAAGACCATGAAAGACCAGCTCGAGGCCGAGAATATTTACTTCCGCCAAGAGATCAAAATGAAGCATCAATTCGACCACATTCTCGGGGAAAGTGATGGTCTCAAATATGTTCTCTACCGGGTGGAGCAGGTGGCTCCTGCGAACACCACGGTCCTCATTCTCGGCGAGACCGGTACCGGCAAGGAGCTGGTCGCTGCCGCCATACACAACCTGAGCCCCCGCAAGGACCGGCCGATGATCACCGTCAACTGCGCCGCCCTACCGGCCAATTTGATGGAGAGCGAGCTCTTCGGCCGGGAAAAGGGAGCCTTTACCGGGGCCGATACCCGGCAGGTAGGCCGATTCGAAGTCGCCGACGGCTCCACCCTTTGCCTGGATGAAATCGGGGAACTGCCGCTCGAGGCCCAGGCCAAGCTGCTCCGGGCGATTCAGAATAATGAGTTTGAGCGCTTGGGCTCGTCCCGGACCATCAAAGTCGATGTGCGGATCGTGGCGACTACAAACCGGAACCTCGAGGAAGAGGTCCGCAAGGGCCGATTTCGGCAGGACCTCTACTATCGGCTCAACGTCTTCCCCATCACCGTCCCTCCCTTACGGCAGCGGAAAGAAGACATTCCTCTGTTGGTCCAGGCTTTCATAGACCGATACGCCCGAAAATTGGGGAAACGGATCACTTCGATCCCGAAGGAGACGATGAAGGCCCTTCAGGATTACCCGTGGCCCGGGAACGTGCGGGAGCTGGAAAGCGTCCTGGAACGGGCCGTGATCCTGTGCCCCGGCCCGGTCTTGCAGCTGGCGGACAAACTGGAGGTTTTCTCCATCCCCTTCTCCTCCAGCATGAAAACCTTGGAAGAGACGGAGCGAAACCAAATCCTGAAGACCCTTGCGGAAACCCGTTGGCGCATCGAGGGAAAGGACGGGGCCGCGGCGATCCTGGGCCTCAACCCGAGTACCTTGAGGGCGAGGATGCATAAGCTCGGGATCGTCCGGCCGGAAATCAAGGAACCGGATTAGGCCGCCCGGCTCCCCTCAAAGGTTCCCTCCATATCTGGAGGTTCCGCCAAATATTGAGGCTCCATAACCCTTTTCAACCCCCCGGCTCTTATCTCCTATTCATCCAATCCCGTGTTATTAATGGATGATTCCAAATTTCTGCCTTTCCCCGATTGTTGGCCGGCCATTTGCAAATAACATTTACATGGTCCTGGTCGTCATCCGCATGAGAGTTCTTGCCGAGAAACGCATGGAGTTGTCCCAGGCAATCGCTTCCCTGGTCGGCTCCATAAGGACGGAGGAGGGATGTCAGCGATGCGACTTTTTCCAGAGTATGGAGAATGAGAATGAACTTTGCCTTCTTGAGGAATGGGATCCCCCGGAGAAGCTTATGATCCACCTGAAGTCAGGCCGTTTTAAGGTACTTCGGGGAGCGATGAATCTTCTCCAGGAGCCTTATGAAATGATATTTCACCATGTTGTCCACCCGGCAGGAATGGGCGAAATTTAAAGGGGAGTTCTGCTTTTAAGAAATAGATGGGAGCCTTCTGCCGGGAGAAAGGAGTCAACCATGCAGTAAGGGGTGCTGGGGAATTGCTCCGGTAATTTCCCAAGAGTCGTATGACCGAAGGTCATTTTCCAGGAAAGTCAACCATATCAACGTCATTCTAAGGAGGCATCGATGAAAGCGGAAACTTCAGGAAAGGTAAAGTTCGGAATTTGGGGCCTTATTGTCGGGGCCGTCGTGGCAATGACCATCGGCTTTGCGTGGGCCGGTTGGGTGACCCATAGCACCGCCCAAAAGATGTCCGACGAAGCGGTCCTGGCCAGTCAGGCGGCGATCTGCGTCGCCCAATTTATGAAGCAGCCGAACCATCAAGAGAAACTGAAAGAATTGGCGGCTGTGGATTCCTGGAAGCGGCCGGAATTTATTGAAAAAGGGGGCTGGGATAAAATGCCCGGCCAGGAAAAGGGCGGCTCCTATGTAGCCCAGGCCTGCGTCAAGGGGCTTGAAGTCCTAGCCAGCAAATGAGAGGACTGGGATAGCGGGCAAAGGTGATCCACGATTTCTTTCCGGAGGATCACCTTTTTTCGCTTTTTCGGGTGAAGCCCGCTTCTGATTCAAAAAGACGGGAGCGCTCCGGCTTGGACATGAAAAGAATCAACCCCCAAACGAGACCATGGTCTTAAAGGATTCTCGGCCGTTGGGGGGAGGAGGGCAAGGGATGTACCTTAAGGGGAGGATTTTATGAATTCGATGGTTGGATGTGGGGGCGGTCCTTTCAAGAAGCGCCGCCTGCTGCGAGTCGTAATCCCGGCGTTTCCCGCCTTTAATGTCTATTCCTGGATTGCCCGGGTCACCACGGCCCTGGGGCCTGTTTCCGTGGCCACCGCGGTCCATGAAGTGGAAGGTTGGGATGTGGAAGTCATCGATGAGAACAACTACCGGAAGTCCGGACCCAGGGATGGGAAGGGACTGCCGGATCATAGGGCGCTCCAGGGGCTGCGGCAGGCGGATGTGGTGGGTTTTTACGGAGGGTTGACCAGCACCGTCCCCCGCCTGTATGAACTGGCCCGATTTTATCGGGGGCTGGGCATACCGACCGTTGCCGGAGGCCAGCATTTTATCGACGAAAATATCCAGGATGCCTTTGACAACGGCGTGGATATCGTTGTGATCGGAGAGGGGGAAGAGACGATCCAGGAGCTGCTGGGCTTCTTTTCCGGGAAAAGAGAAAAGGAGGGAATCGACGGCATAGCCTTCCGGGCCGGCCAAGAGGTGGTCCGGACGCGGGAAAGGGCCCCCTTGACGGATTTCGACCGGTTCCCCATCCCCGATTTCTCGCTTTTGCGTTATGCCAAAATCAAGATCTTTCCGGTGGGACGGATCCGCGGCTGCGGCATGGACTGCGAGTTTTGTACCGTCAAGGGAAAACCGCGCCCCGCCTCTCCGGAGCGCCTGCTTGAACAGATTGCCTCCGTGTACGAGAAATACCGGGGCCGGCGTTTTTTCATCGTCGACGATCTTTTCGGACAGGACCGGATGGAGACGCTGCGCTTCCTAGGCCTGCTGCGGGAATACCAGCGGAGGATCAAGGCCCGTCTCAAGATCACGGTCCAGATCCGGCTGGATAAAGCCAAGGATGGGGAACTGCTGAAAGCCATGCGTGAGGCGGGCATCAATCATGTGGCCATCGGGTTTGAATCGCCCATCCCCGAAGAACTGAAGGCCATGAACAAGCACCTGAAACCCGAGGACATGATTTCTCTATCGCGATTGTACAAACAAGCGGGCTTTTGGATCCACGGCATGTTCATTTTCGGGTATCCCATGCCCGAAGGAGGACGCTTCCGCATGCCGGCCGAAGAGCGGACCCGATACTTTCGGAAATTCATCAAGAAAGCCAAACTGGACACCGTTCAGGTTGTTCTGCCCATCCCCTTTGTCGGGACGGAGTTGGCCCGAAGGCTCAGAAAGGAGGACCGGGTCTTTCCGAAAAAGATCCTGGGTTGGGAATACTACGATGGGAACTTTCCCCTCTTTGTTCCCGATGAACCGCTGACCCCGGAGGGGATGCAGGATTCCATCTGCCGAATCATGGGCCGTTTCTACCGTTTCAAGCACATGTTTCACATCGGTTTGAACATCCTCTTTTTCCCCATGCTCCTTTTTTACCTCCACAACCTAAGGGAGGGCTGGAGCGCGTGGTACCGAAGATGGGATAGGAATATCACCAAGTTCGGCGGCTGGCTGATTGTCCGGAAATGGATTTCCGATTTCAAGAAGAATAATTTCCCCGGCAGGCTGGCGGAAGCCAAAAGGCTGCACGGGGATGTAAGATAGATTCCATTCTGATGAGAGTTGGATATGGCCTTCGACGGGAAAAAAAGGGGTGAAAATTTCAGGGATAAGCTCAATTCCTTTTTGGGTTCCCAGGCCCCCCGGAAAAAGGAGAAAGGGCTGCCCCCTAAGGCCCGCTTCAGCATCTGGTATTTCCTGATCGTTTTTCTCCTCATCAGCCTGCTCCAACAATACCTCCTTTCCCCGAAAGTGGAGACGATCCCATACAGCAAATTCAAACAATACCTGGCCGAAGGACAGCTAAGCAGCTTGACCATCGGACCGGAAAAAATCACTGGAACGATAAAGGGCCCCGAGGAGAAAAAGGAACAATATTTCACCGCGGTTCGGGTGGAAGACCCCAACCTGGTAAAGGAGCTGGATGACCGGAAGGTAAACTACTCCGGTCTTTATGAGAGTAAATTCTGGAGCACCCTCCTTTCCTGGGTCATCCCCATCGGGTTTTTTTTCTTGATCTGGCGGTTCGCCATGAAAAAGATGGGGCCGGGGATGGGGGTCATGTCTTTCAGCAAAAGCAAGGCCAAGCTTTTCGCCCAGGATGGAACCAAGACTACCTTTGCCGATGTGGCCGGAATCGACGAAGCCAAAGACGAACTCCAGGAAGTGGTGGAGTTCCTGAAGAATCCGGGGAAATTCCAGAAATTGGGGGTAAAGATCCCCAAAGGGGTGCTCCTTCTCGGCGCGCCCGGAACGGGGAAGACCCTCCTGGCCAAGGCCGTGGCCGGGGAGGCCAACGTTCCTTTCTTCAGCATCAGCGGGTCCGAATTCGTGGAAATGTTCGTGGGCGTCGGCGCGGCCCGGGTCCGCGATCTTTTCTCCCAGGCCACGGCCAGCGCTCCCTGCATCATTTTTATCGATGAGCTGGACGCCCTGGGGAAAGCCCGGGGGATCAATGTCATGGGAGGAAACGACGAGCGGGAACAAACCCTGAATCAGCTCCTGGTGGAGATGGACGGGTTCGAGCCCAACAAAGGAGTCATCATCATGGCCGCCACCAACCGCCCGGAGATATTGGACCCGGCTCTATTGCGCCCGGGGCGGTTCGACCGGCAGATTCTGGTGGACCGGCCGGACATCAACGGTCGGGAGGCCATCTTGAAAATACATGCCCGGAGGGTCCTTCTTTCTCCGGAAGTGAACCTTCATCAGATCGCCGCCCGGACACCCGGCTTTGTGGGAGCCGACCTGGCCAATCTGGTCAACGAGGCCGCGCTGCTGGCGGCCCGGAAAAACAAGGGAAAAGTGGGGCTGGCGGATTTCGATGAGGCTGTCGACCGGGTCGTCGGCGGGCTGGAAAAAAAGAAGCGGGTGATGAACCCGAAGGAAAAAGAGATCATCGCCTTCCATGAGTCCGGGCATGCCCTGGTGGCGGAATCCGTTCCGTTTGCCGACCCGGTGCACAAGGTCTCCATCATTCCCCGGGGGATTTCCGCCCTGGGGTATACCCAGCAGCAGCCCACGGAGGACCGCTATCTAATGACCCGCCCGGAGTTGCTGGACCGATTGGCCGTTTCTTTGGGGGGCCGGGTAGCGGAAGAGCTGGCCTTTGGGGAGGTTTCTACCGGAGCCCAGAATGACTTGCAGCGGGCCACAGACATCGCCCGTTCCATGGTCACGGAATACGGCATGAGTGATCGACTCGGCCTGGTGACCTACGAACGCGAGCGGCGACCCCTATTCCTCCCGGACACCTTTTCCGGCGGCAAATCCTACAGCGAGGCAAGAGCCGCCCAGATCGACAAAGAAATTTCCAAGATCATCGAGGAAGCCCATGAAAGGGTGCGGGATATTTTATCCCAACGCCGGAAGGTCCTGGGTGACTTGGCCCGCCTTCTTCTGGAGAAGGAAGTGGTTCAGGGGGAGGAACTCAGAGCGATGCTGTCGGAAACCAAGCCTGGAATTGCCGCTTTTTTCCCCGAGCTGCCCTCCTTACTTCAAAGGGCGGAACTCCAGGAGAGGCCTTATGTTCGTTGATCCCGGTTCCGGAAAGGTTCAGGCCCCCGAGCTGAATTCGCGCCGCCCGCTCGAGAAGTATAAGAAGCCGAATCTCCGAAAAGCCCTCGGCCAGGTTTTCAATACCTTTCTTCCGTACTTTGCCCTGTGGATTCTGATGGTCTTCATGGTTCACCGGGGGTATTCATACTGGGTTCTCCTTGTCTTGACCATTCCCGCAAGCCTTCTTTTGCTGCGCATCTTCATTTTTTTCCATGATTGCTGCCATAATTCTTTCTTTGCCTCGCGCCGGGCCAACCGGATTCTGGGCTATCTCGCAGGCATCCTTACTTTCACGCCGTACGACGACTGGCGGCGTTCCCATGGCAGACACCACAATACGACCCAGGACTTGGACCGCCGGGGCGTTGGGGATATTTGGACCTTGACGGTAAAGGAGTACCTGGCGGCCCCCAAACGGAAGCGACTTGCGTACCGCTTCTACCGAAATCCCTTTGCCCTTTTTGGCCTGATCCCTTCCATCTACTTCTTTATTCGCCAGCGGTTCCCCAATAAAGTGGCCGGGAAGCGGGAGCTTTACAGCGTGGTTTTCACCGATCTGGCGATCTTCGCTGTTATTGCCGGGGCGAGCATGACCATCGGTTTGGGCACCTATCTCTTGATCCAGTTGCCCATCATGGCCATTGCCGGCGCCGTGGGAGTGTGGCTATTCTACGTCCAGCACCAGTTTGAAGGCGTCTATTGGGCCCGTCACGAGAACTGGGACCCGAGAAGGGTCGCCATGGAGGGCAGCTCCTATTACCGATTGCCGAAAGTGCTGCAGTGGTTCACCGGCAACATCGGCTTTCACCACATTCACCATCTTCACCCGCTGATTCCCAACTATCACCTGCAAGGGTTTTATGATTCCGAGCCGGCCGTGCAGGCCGTCGATCCGGTCACGATCCGTCGCAGCCTCAGGTCTTTGCGTTTGAACCTGTGGGATGAGGAAGGCCAAAAGATGGTGAGTTTCCGGTCGATCAAGGGATATCCGCGGCAAACCGAAAAATAGGATGACAGAACCTTGCCGAAGAGGCTCTCCGGATGAGACCCAAACAAACGTTCGGTGAAAGAAGGTAAATGTATGACCCATACCGTATTGCAGTTCACCTTGGTTGAATTTGACGAACATTGGACCAGGGCGGGATCGGTCCTTTACACCGCAACGGACAAAGCTCAGTTGGCGGTGATTGTCGAAGGGATTACGGGTATCAAAGAAACCTATTTATTCGAAGTGGAAAGGGGGGAAGTCGTTTTAGTCTCTTGGGATGCAAATTTGGTTTATATTCCCGCAAGATGCACGAAAAAGGAGACCGGGGATAAAACCGTGTACGGTCGAGGGTAGCGCTTCGAAAATGAGTCGGCTCCAACTCGTTGTTTCAAGTCCGGTCTTTGCGAAGAAACCTTTTACCCCTTCTTGCAGCAGGTTCGTCCCCTTGGGGGAGCTTGCAGCCGGTAAGCCTTACAAATTTCGGGACCGCCCGGCGGAAGTCCAAAGCTATGACCCAGTCGAAAACCTTTCCTTGTCCAGTCCCGCGCTATTCTGAATTGGTTGCATCAACCGAGCGTTGGCTTGCGGGCGAGGGTTTTACCTGCCAGAAACTTCAGACCGAAGACGGGGGCACCTTGCTTCAAATCGAAAAGGTTGGGGGATGGCGCAAATATGTTGGAATTTCTACCGCCTTGAACATTGTCTTTCATCAAGTTGAAAACACGGTGAACGTGGAAATGGGTGCCGGTCGGTGGATGGATAAAGCTGTTACAGGTGCGGTCGGCTTTCTAATTCTCTGGCCTCTGGCAATCATACCCGGAATCGGCGCCTGGCTACAGATGAAGATGCCGGAGCGTGTTTTCGAACACATTGCCAGATTTCTCAGCCCGTACGCTAATCGAACCGACCCGAACTAACAATGCGGTTCCTGAAAAGTGATGCAGAGGAAAGATAGGCTCTGCCGTAAATGAACTTCAAAATATTCTCTTTTTGGACAAAAAATACCAAGGTGACCCAATTTTCTTAGCAAATCATCGCGAAAATGCTTATATTATTTATGTCATTTAGCCAACGACCAATCTAAACCCTTCGGGAGAAGGGGATGGAAAGCGGCTGATCTTATTAGTAGACGGAAGATGGCCGAGCTCCCGATTGATGATTCTTGGCGGGCTCGGTTTTTTTTATGAATCGATAAAAGGAAGGGGAAGTGAAAAGAGGTACGAAAAGCCGGCAGAACTCGGAAAGGAGCCTAGCTTTAAAGGCCTGGTATTTCTATTAACCGTTTACCAAGAAAGGAGAGGGTAAGCATGAAGATCAGACCACTTCAAGACAGGGTCATTGTAAGACGGATTGAAGAAGAGGAGAAGACCAAGGGCGGCATTATTATCCCCGAGACGGCCAAAGAAAAGCCCATGGAAGGGAAAGTCATCGCCGCAGGAAAAGGGAAGGTCCTGGAGGACGGAAAGATTCATCCCCTGGATGTAAAGGCCGGCGACCGGGTTCTCTTCGGCAAATACGCGGGCACAGAAGTGAAGATTGATGGTGAAGAACATCTCATCATGCGGGAAGACGACATTTTAGGCGTGATCGAAAAATAATTAACGGAAACATGATAAAGGAGGAATGAAAAGATGGCCGCCAAAGAAATTCGTTATGACCAGAAGGCTCGGGATTCTCTCCTCAGGGGCGTGAATATCCTGGCCGATGCGGTGAGGGTAACCCTGGGGCCCAAGGGCCGGAATGTAATCCTGGATAAGAGCTTCGGGGCCCCCACGGTTACCAAAGACGGAGTTACTGTAGCCAAAGAGATCGAGCTGGAAGATAAGTTTGAGAACATGGGAGCCCAGATGGTCCGGGAAGTGGCCTCGAAAACCTCGGACATCGCCGGCGACGGCACTACCACGGCCACCGTCCTGGCCCAGGCGATCTACCGCGAAGGTTCCAAACTGGTGGCTGCGGGCCACAACCCCATGGA
>JACAEW010000025.1 GCA_013388675.1 Syntrophaceae bacterium
GCAATGGCCTTGATCTTGGGAAGAGCTCCGATGACCAATGGATTCCAACCGGGGTTCACTTCCTCGCGAACACAAGTGCCCCTACCGACTCTTTCTCCAGTCTCAGCGGCGCACAGTTCGATCGACTCGTATTCCCAGAAGGCGAACGAATTGGGTTTCAGCACTCCGCACTGCAAAACCAGGTTGATCTGCCCGCTCGGCTTCTTGGGAAGGCGGACATACCACTCGTACCATCCCCAATTCCCCGCGGCGACTTTAGCATTAAAATTCACAAGGGTGGGGGAGGGCCCCCCATCTGTGCTATAGTAGCAGACTTCGGGCGCATTCTGAGCATTCATGGAACGGAACTGCTCGCATCCCGCATCGAATTTTTCTTGTCCGGCTCCGCTGTATGCTGCCGGAAAGCTTCCGTCGCAAACAGGAACACCCCAGGCCGCCTGGTTAAACATGAACTGATCGTACTTCGGGCTGACGTACCATTTCTTGGCCAGATAGTCGTTGCCTACCACCGCAATATAGGGATCCTCGCCCGCAAAGGCCGGGACCGCTATGGAAAGAGCCAACACCAACGAAATCAAAAACTTCATAGTTTTTTTTCTCCTTTCGGTTGTGATTCTAACTTTTTCTTAATTTGCCCCAGGAGCCTCCTACCCCGGGAGCCTCCCAGGAACTATAGCCTCCTTAAATTAAACTGCACAACCACCCCCCTTCTGCTAAAATTGGCAATTAAACCCCGATTTATTTACTTTTGTGAAGCGAACCGCCAACCCTTCCGATAAAATTGACCCGATTTCTATTTTTAATTTTAGCAATCCATGTGCCATCCATTCTCCCCTAAAAAAAGACTATAAATTTGGTTGGATTAATAATTTAAATATTTAAAATAATTATGTATTTATTTTTATTCCAATCAAGTGTATAAATATTTGACAAGCACCATGTTTTGTAAAGAAATAAGACGATTTTGGAAATGATAAAGGCTACTATACGATTTTCGGCATAAAAAAATAATGAAAACGAAAATTTATAATCGATAGCCCCGGGGGGGGAAAATAGTAAAATTCACCGACGTTGTAAGGCCCTATTGATACATAATGAGCGGTTCGGCTTGTTAGGGAGAATTTTTTTGGGTGGTAATTTTTAATCAAATAGAGGAAAAGGCAAATAAGCGGGCGGGATTCTGAAAAAAGGCTATTTCTTTTCAGGATGTTAATAAGGGGTACTTATGAGTTTTGCTGATCTCCTAAAAAGTCGAAAATAGGCCCTCCCCCTTCATGGGGGAAGCTGCGAAAAAAATGCTTTTTGGGCGTCACCCCGGTGTAAACCGGGGTTCAGGAATTTCTTAAGGGGTTGAAAAGATTGGATTCCGACTTCTGCCGGAATGACCGCAATAGGACGCAAACCAATTTTTTCACACCTTCGGGAAGGGTCAGGGTGGGGGTGGCAGTGGGGGTTTTCACAGCCCCCCTGGGCAAAGGGGGTTAAGGGAGATTTAATGCCCTTCTGCCTCCCGGCTGAGCCGGGGCTACTCTTTCCGCACATCACCGGGGAAGTTTTTCACAGGCCTGAATCCACTTTGTCGGGATGTTCTTTCATCCAGCGCCGATAAGCATCCTGGATGATCTCCAGGTCGGCCAGTTGATTCGTGCATATTTCAAAAAGTTCTTCTGTCGAAACCTCGTGGTAAAAATGGGCCAGACGGTTGCGATAGCCGGCCAGAGCCGTCAGGAGCTTGGCTTCGGTCTCCTTCAGAACCCCCTTTTCCTGCAGCCGAAGGGCGATTTCTTTGTATTCGCTTACCCCCGAGCCGTATCCCCTGGCAAGAATATGCCGACCCACATCGAACAAGGCTTCCAGGCTCCGGCGCAAGCAGGATTCCGCCGACCAAACATTTCTTCGATCGGCAAAAAATGAAGTCCGGTTTCCCAATGGCAGAGATCGGATCTCCCGCAGATAAGAATCGATCAGGTCCAGGCGATCCGCCACCACCCGTTTGGAGACCGCTGAAGGAGTCATGCCGATTCTCCCAGCACCAGAGCCATTCGTTCCCTTTCCAGCGGGGCCAGGTCTCCCGCCCGGCGAAGGACAAAAAGCTCGTATTCATCCGCCTCGCGGGCATCGCTGGCAAAAAGCCTTTCCCCCCGGATGATCTCTGCGGCCACGAACGGATCGGCCTCGCTCAGGCAAACCAGGTCCACCCGCGAAATTCCCAAAAGCTCTTCCAGAGCGCCGGCCAATTCAACCTTCTCCCTGACGGACCATTTTTTGCCGGGAAGGGCCTTCACCCCGATGTCGGCATCCGAAGGCCCCCCCGGAAGACGGTCCAGTCGCCCCTCGACCCAGCCGCACACCTCCGCAGCCCGGCTCCCAAAACTGTAAACAAGCCCGGCCTCAAACTTCCGGCAAAGCGGGGCGAGGGCTTCTTGTCTCTTATTCATGTTGCCGCGATATTCCCCGGGATTGGATAAAAAGAGATAAAAAAGGCCTCCTGGTAAGAGGCCTGATTTCAACTTTCTGGTGGGCCATGGAGGGATCGAACCTCCGACCTACTGATTAAGAGTCAGTTGCTCTACCAGTTGAGCTAATGGCCCACCGGGTTGAACATTTGATTACCACCATCTCCGGCCATTGTCAAGCCGGAAAAAGCCTGGAAAGGAATGGATCATAGGTTCCAATCCAGCTCCGCCCGGAGTTTATCTTCGAATTCTCCCAGGCAATCGTTGCAAAAAAGCACAACACCCGGGTTTCCGTAATACTGAATGGCGAGGTCGCCCCCAAAGGGACGGAGTTTCCCGCACTTGATGCAGTAAAAATCCGATTTGGGAGTGAAGGAAGAGCAGATGATCTGCTGCCGGATGTTTCGGGCATAAACGACCGTGTTGAGTAATTGGCGCTTATCGGACTTCATACCTTCCATCCACGCGTTTGCCGCTTCGGAGTTCAGGTTTCCTCCGGCTCTTCCCCTTCCTCTTCCTCCAAAAGGATGTTCCCGATGACTTCCTGAAACTCCAGCCACTCATCCCGGGTGAAAAGCAGGGTGATTCCCCGGTCCGCCATGCTTAGAGTGATATTATCTTTTTCGGTATCGACCCAGATTTCATATTTTTCGTCGCTGTACAAAAGGGAAACGTTGGAAGTTTCCACGCTGGTCAGCCCCCGGAAAATCCAGAAATTCGGTCATCACGAATTATTAGCCTACCTTTTTCTTTTTTTACCGTCAACAAAAAATCGGTCGGAAAAAATGGAAGGCCGGTTCATAGCTTCTTGGCGGAGGTCAAGACCCGCCTCCGCGATTTGGAAAGTCTCCGGGAAGGGCCTTTCTTCTGGGGTGCTACCGGGCGGTTGGAGGAGGGTTCTTCTTCCCTGCCCCCTTTCAGATCATAGAATCGGGCCATTTCCATCTTCTCCGCAAAGTCGGAAACCGATAAAACCCCCGCCCCTTTCTTTTCGACAAAAAAAGCGATGTCGCGGTCAGAAGTGACCACCACCATTCCTTCCTTTTTCTCCGCGGCGAGGCGCCTGAGGACCTCATCGGCTTTCTCCCCCACCCGGGAAAAAATGACTTCGATGCCGCTGATCCGCTCCCGATGGCCGGCCGCTTTCCCCCCCTGCCACCCATCGAAGACCACCGCGATGGGGTAGCCCTTGAGCCGTTTGTACTGGGCCAGCCGATCGATCAACCCTTGCCGGGCTTTCTGCAGCTCGACGGCCTCGAGTTTGCGCAAATCCGGCGACTGTTTAATGAAATTGTAACCGTCCAGGGCGATGAGCATAAATCAGCCGTCTGCAGGGGCGACCCTCCGGGTCGGCCCTAGACCGGGTAGGATGATGTCTGATAAAAAGGTCAGAAAAAAATTCTCCGCCATCAAAATGCAAGAACCTAAGCTTTTTCCGCGGCGGTGCGCGTAAAAAGAGGCTTCGCCGCAAAAAACCGCAGGGGCGGGTTCGCGAACCGCCCCTACGGCCGCCTGGCAGAGTGGATATCGATTTCTTGCCAACATGTTTGTTTTCGTGAGGAGACAAGCGCCTAAAAGGCATTTTCTTTCGGGGCTGCCTTGGAAACCCAGGATTCCAAATTATCGGAGTAAACAGGGATTGTCAAGGAATCAAAGAGAAGGCCGCTCTGCAAGGCACTTCGGGACCGAAGGCTCCCTTAAATGCATTGTGGAAGGCGGGGGAATTTGGTATACTACCTTTTCAATTCCTGGCTGGCAATAAGAAGAAAACAGAAACCTGATGATCTCGTAAAGAGTCAAAAAAGCCTCTCTCCCTCGACGGGAGAGGGTTGGGGTGAGGGTGAGGAGTTGAAGGGTTTTGAAGGGCTTCTTTCCCCCTCCCCTTCATCCCCTTCCGCCAGGGGAGGGGAAAATTTATTTTTTATAAGATCAAAACCCAGCCCGAAAAAAACTGAGGAATACCGAAAATATGAGTGCCCAGAGAAACCCGGGGAAACCCCCTTCACCCGCCCGTGGAGCCATGGGTGGGATCCTCTTTATAGGCGTAATCCTCGCGCTCATGCTCTTCTGGCGGGGAGTCGAGCTCGTTGTCGATTGGTTCTGGTTCCAGGAAGTCGGAAGGGAAGTAGTTTTCTCCGTAACCCTCCTGAGCCAGATGAAAATCGCCGCCCTTTTCGGGGGGGCCTTTTTCTTGATCTTTTACCTGAATCTGTTACTCGCCTCCCGCCTCTCCTCCCGCGGCTATTGGGTGGACCGGGACAATCTCATTCAAATTCCCCCCTGGGAAGCGGGACTTCAACCCTTCGGCGCTCTGATCCTTCTGGGCTCTGTCGTCTTCGCTCTTTTTGCCGCCTTGCGCGGGTCCGCCCAGTGGGAGACCTTTCTCCGGTATCTGAATTCCACTCCTTTCGGCATCCAGGACCCGCTTTTCAACCGGGATATCGGTTTTTACGTCTTCCAGCTTCCTTTCTTGAAATACCTTTACTCCTGGTTCATGACGGTTCTGGTCCTGACGACCCTGGCCACGGGCCTTGTTTATTTCATGCGCCGGGCCTTTCAGTTTATTCCCCCCCAAACTCTCCGGGTGTCCCCTCCCGCCCGGAAACACCTGACCATCCTGGTCGCCTTCCTCTTCTTCCTGGGAACTCTGGGAGCATGGATTGCCCTGATCGAAGTCCTTTACTCGAAACGGGGGGTCGTCTTCGGGCCCGGGTACACGGACGTCACCACCCAGGTCGGAATGCTCAAGCTCCTGATGGGAGCCACGGTTTTTTGCGGGATCACCATCCTGGCCTATGCCTTCCGGCGCGACTGGAGAATCCCGTCCGCGGGTCTGGCGGTTTTCTTCGGCGTTCTGGTTGTGGGGACCGGGGTCTACCCCTCGCTGGTGCAAAAACTCAAAGTGGTGCCCAACGAGATCGCCCTGGAGAAGCCCTACCTGGAAAAGAACATCCAGTATACCAACCTGGCCTTCGGACTGGACCGGATCCAATACCAGGAGTTTCCCGCCGAAGAAAGGCTGACGCGCGAGGATTTGAAGCGCAACGAGCTGACCATCAAGAATATCCGCCTCTGGGATCACGCCCCCCTTCTTTCCACGTACAGCCAGCTCCAGGAAATCAGGACCTATTACAAGTTCATCGATGTGGATAACGACCGTTACACCGTCAACGGGGAATACCGCCAGGTGATGCTTTCCCCCCGGGAGCTTTCCTACCGGTCCCTGCCCTCCCGCACCTGGATCAACGAGCACATCATCTACACTCACGGGTACGGCGTCGTTCTGGGCCCGGTGAACCGGATCTCCCCCGAGGGGCTTCCGGAGTTTTTCATCAAAGACATTCCTCCCGTATCTTCCGCCGACATCAAGATCACCCGCCCGGAGATTTATTACGGGGAAACTTCCAACGAATACGTCTTCGTCCGGACGAAGCGGGAAGAGTTTGATTACCCGGTAGGAGAAAGAAACGTTTACACCCAGTATCGGGGAAAAGGTGGAGTTCCCCTGTCTTTCTGGAGGAAGGTCATCTTCGCCATCCGCTTCGGGTCGATCGACATCCTTCTCTCCAACGACGTGACCGCCGAAAGCCGGATCATGTACTACCGGAAAATCCACGACCGGGTCTCCCGGGTCGTCCCTTTTGTCCGCCTGGACCCCGATCCGTACCTGGTGATTTCCAAGGAAGGCCGTCTGCTCTGGTTCCTGGACGGGTACACAACCACCGATCGTTTCCCCTACTCCGAGCCGGTCCCCGGCCTGGGGAATTACATCCGCAATTCGGTCAAGGCGGTGGTCGATGCCTTCGATGGAACGATCAACCTCTACATAGGCGACCCGAAAGACCCCATCATCCAGACCTACGCCAAAATATTCCCCGGTGTTTTTCAGCCGCTGGAGCGGATGCCCGAAGACCTGCGCAGCCACATCCGTTACCCGCAGGCGATGCTCTCCATCCAGGCCCGCATGTATGCGACCTATCACATGCTGGACCCTCAAGTTTTTTACAACAAGGAAGACCTCTGGACCATTCCCCGGAAAGCAGGGGGAAGCCAGGGACCGGAAAAGGAGTACCAGCCTTATTACACGATTATGAAACTGCCCGAGGGGAAAAAAGAAGAGTTCGTCGTCCTCCTCCCCTTCTCCCCCAGCAAAAAGGACAACATGTCGGCCTGGATGGCCGGCCGCTGCGACGCCCCCCATTATGGCGAGGTGGTCGTTTACGTCTTCCCCAAGCAAAAGCTGGTTTACGGGCCCCGGCAGATCGATGCCCGGATCGATCAGGAAGCGGAAATCTCCAAGCAGCTCTCCCTCTGGGGGCAGCGCGGGTCCACGGTCATTCGGGGAGACCTCCTGGCCATTCCCATTGAAAAATCGATCCTCTACGTGCAACCCCTTTACCTGGCCGCTGAAAAGAGCCAGCTTCCGGAGTTGAAGCGGGTCATCGTGGCCTTTGGCAATTCCCTGGCCATGGAAGAGAACCTCGAACTTACCCTGCAGCGAGTCTTCGGCGGAGAAGTGATGCGGGACAAACCGGCGCCCGCAGGAACCCTCGCAGCCACCGCCCCTCCCGCAAGGACCCGGACCGCTCCGCAGATCGCCGCCGAGGCGCTGGCCCATTATCGCAAGGCCCAGGAATTCCTGCGCCAGGGCAACTGGGCCGGGTACGGGGAAGAGCTGAAGAAGATGGAGGAAGGCCTGAAGGAGCTGGAAGGGAAAAAATAAAACCGGGCGGGTTTTAAACCCGCCCCTTCTGTTTTCAGGGATCGTCCATGAAACGGGTTGTGCTCGGAACGGCGGGACACATCGACCATGGGAAGACTACGCTGATCAAGGCGCTGACCGGCGTGGACTGCGACCGGCTCAAGGAGGAAAAAGAGCGGGGCATCACCATCGAGCTGGGATTTACCTCCATGGTTCTGCCCAGCGGCCTCAAGATCAGCATCGTCGATGTGCCGGGCCACGAAAAGTTCGTCCGGCACATGGTGGCCGGGGCGACCGGAATCGACCTGGTCGTCCTGATCATCGCCGCCGACGAGGGGATCATGCCCCAGACCCGGGAACATCTGGACATCTGTAAACTGCTCCGGGTGAAAAAGGGGCTCATCGCCCTGACCAAAATCGACCTGGTGGAAAAGGACTGGATCGACCTGGTGCAGGAGGAAATCCGGGAGTTCGTCAGGGGAACCTTCCTGGAAGGAGCGCCCGTGCTTCCCGTCTCTTCCACTACCGGAGAGGGGATCCCCGCCCTCGTGGCGGAGATCGACCGGCTGGCGCAGGCCGTGGAGGAGCGGTCCGCCGAGGGGCTTTTCCGCCTGCCCGTGGACCGGGTCTTCACCATGAAGGGGTTCGGGACGGTGATCACCGGGACGATCATCGCCGGTAAAATCTCCGTCGGCGATGCGGTGGAAGTCATTCCCAAGGGACAGGAAGCCAAGGTGCGGGGCATCCAGGCGCACGGCGAGCCCGTGGAGACGGCCACGGCCGGCCTTCGCGTGGGCGTCAACCTCCAGGGCCTGGAAAAGTCGGGTATCGACCGGGGAAACGTAATCGTCCTAGCCCAGACTTTGAAGCCCACCTCCCTCCTGGATGCGGTCTTTCAACTCCTCCCCGGCGCCTCCAAGCCTTTCAAGAACCGAACTCGGGCCCGCGTTCATGTGGGTACGGTCGAGGTCCTGGGCCGGGGCATCCTCCTGGATCGGGAGGAGATCAAACCCGGCGAGGAAGCCTATCTTCAGCTTCGGCTGGAGGAACCGGTGACCGCCCTTCCCGGAGACCGGTTCGTGATCCGGAGTTATTCGCCCGTTTTCACCATCGGCGGGGGGGAGGTGCTGGACGCCTTTCCTTCCCGGCATAAACGCCTTTCCCCGCAGGTCAGGGAGGAGATGGCCGTCCTGGAAAAGGGCCCGGAGGAGGAAAAGGTCGAGCTCCGCCTGCTGAAGGCGGGAGCGGGCGGGCTCTCCTGGACGGACCTGGTGATGCGCTCCAACCAATTGCCCTCCAAGCTGAAACCGCTGGTGGACAGCCTGGTCTCCCAAGGCCAAATCCTCCGCTTCAACGGGGACCGCCTGCGCTACCTGCATCCCCGGGTCATGGCCGACCTGAAGAAGTTCTACCTGGATTACCTGATGGAATTCCACCGGATGAACCCCCTCCAGGCGGGAGCCATGAAAGAGGAGTTAAAATCCAAGCTCCCGCCCCGGGTGGACGCCCGGCTCTTCAACCACCTTTTGACCCTTCTGACCGAGGAGAAAAAGATCGCCCTGGACAAAGAGACCGTCCGCCTTTCCTCCCACACGATCTCCCTGAAAGAGGGAGAAAAGGACCTGCGGAATAAAATCGTGGTCCTCTTCTCCCGGACCAAGCTCCAGCCCCCCACGGTGAAGGAGGCCCTGGCCGAATTGGGGGTTCAGGAAGGTGAGCTCAAGCCGGTCCTTCAGCTTCTGACCAAAGAAAACGTGTTGGTGAAAGTGAAAGAGGACCTTTATTTCCACCGCCAGGCCCTGGAGGAACTGGAGGGGAAAATCGTCGAATTCCTGCGGCAGAATAAGGAGATGACTCCGCCCCAGTTCAAGGACCTCTCCCAGGTCTCCCGCAAATTCGCCATCCCCCTGCTGGAGCATTTCGACGGCAAGAAGGTGACGGTGCGGGTCGGGGATAAGAGGGTGTTGAGGAAATGATCCGAATGGGGAATTCGGAATGCGGATCGCGGAAATAAAACCGACACCCAGATTGCAGAAGATGAGTGGAATGAAAAACGAAGGGAAAGGATGACTTTGGAACGGAAGATCCGGGTCCTGGTAGCCGAAGCGGACTCGTCCTTCGCGCGGATGATCGAGGATTCGATGAAGGAAGCGGGCAGCGCCTGCGCTTTGGATGTCGTTTCCTCCGGCCGGGATTGCCTGGAAAAACTGCGAGCCCAAAAGTTCGACATTCTCCTCCTGGACCATGAGCTTCCCGATGGGAAAGGGTTGGACTGGCTGCGGAAGTACAGCAGCCTCGGAATCGGAATCCCCACCATCTTCATCACCGCCACGGGAGACTCCCGCCTGGCCATCGAAGCCATGAAAGAAGGGGTGTTCGACTACATCAACCGGTCGGCTGAGTGCGCCAAGGCCTTTCCCTTCGTCGTTCACCGGGCCGTCGAGGGCTACGGACTCATGGTGGAAAAGGTCCGGTTGCAGAAGGAACTGATCGAGACCAAAAATTTTTTGGAGTCGGTGATCGAAAAGGCGGGGGATGCCATTTCGGTCATGGACCTGGAGGGTCGAATTCTTTACTGGAACGAAGGGGCAGAGCGGATTTACGGATTCAAGAAAGAGGAGGTGCTCGGGAAAAAACCCTCGGAATTCTTCCCCCCCGGGGATGAAAAATTCAAGGGCGAAGAGGAATGCCTGATGGCCTCCTTGATGGAGAGGGTCTGGGCCGGAGAGGTGGTCTCCAATTTTGAAACCCGGAGGAAGACCAAGGACGGAAGGGAGATCACCGTCCGGATGACCGTTTCTCCCCTGCGCAATGCGGAGGGAGCGATCGTGGGAGCCACCCGCATCTGCCGGGATATCACTCACTTAAAAAGGGCCGAAGAGCGGTTGATGCTGACCGAGAGATTGTCTTCCCTGGGAGAACTCACCGCCGGTGTCGCTCACGAACTGCGCAACCCCCTCGCCGGAATCAAGATCAACACCCAGGTCCTCGCCCGGAAAAAGGACCTCTCGGAAACCGACCGGCGGGTCTTGGAAAGTACCCAGGAAGGGATCGAAAAGATCCAAAAAATCGTCGACGACATGCTTCACTTCGCCCGGCCCAAGCCGGCCCATTTTAAGGAAGAGGATATCAGCGAAGTCATCGAGAAGAGCCTGTCCGTCCTCCAGGCCAAGCTTCGAAAGGGGAACATCTCCCTGGCCTTTACCCGGGAGGAAGGGCTTCCCCGGGTTCGGATCGACGTTCATCAAATCCAACAGGTCCTCATCAACCTCATCCTCAATGCCATTCAGGCCATGGAGAAGGGCGGGACCCTGGCCCTCCGGGTCTTCCGGGAAGCCGGGGACGGAGTGGGAGTGGAAATCCGTGACACGGGAATCGGAATTCCGGCGGCCAACCTGAAGAAAATATTCGACCCTTTTTTCACCACCAAGTCCGAGGGAACGGGGCTGGGTCTTTCCATCACCGCGAAAATCCTGGATGCCCACCGGGCTTCTTTGGATGTGGAAAGCAAAGAGGGAAAGGGATCGGTCTTCACCCTCCACTTCCCCGGGGAGCCGGCCCGTGGGGTTTAGGGTCCTGATCATCGACGACGAGCCGACCCTCCGGGAGTCCCTCGAGATCGCCCTGCGCGGCTCCGGCTATGAAGTGCTGAGCGCGCGCACGGGCGAGGAAGGAGTGGTCCTTTTCACCCAAAAAAACCCGGACCTCATTCTGCTGGACCACTGGCTTCCCGGAATCAGCGGGGATCAGGTTCTGCGGAAAATCAAGGAAGCCGAGCCGGAGGTCCCGGTCATCGTCATGACCGCCCAGGGCTCGGTGGACCTGGCGGTCCAGTCCATGAAGATGGGGGCCTTCGATTTCCTGGTGAAACCCTTCGAGCTCGACCAGCTCGAAGCCTTGATTGAAAAAGCGTTGGAGCGGAGCCGGCTGAAGAAGGAGCTGGAATGGCTTCGGTCCCAATATCAGGAAAAGTTCCGGTCGGGGGGGATCATCGGGGCCAGTCCCAAGATGCGGGAGGTGGTGCGGCTGGCGGAGAAGCTGGCCCCGAGCTCGGAGACCACCGTGCTCATCGAGGGGGAAACGGGAACCGGAAAGGAGCTCCTGGCCGAGTATATTCACTCCCTGAGCCCTCGCTCTTCCTTTCCCTTCGTCCCCCTCAATTGCGGCGCCTTCCCCCAGGAACTCCTGGAGAGCGAGCTTTTCGGGTATGAGAAGGGGGCTTTCACCGGAGCTTCGGAAAAGGGGAAAATGGGGAAGATCGAATCCGCCCAAAAAGGGACGCTCTTCCTCGACGAGGTCGGGGAGCTCCCCCCGCCTTCCCAGGTGAAGGTCCTGAGGGTATTGGAGGAGAAGGAGTATTTCAAGCTGGGGAGCGTGGAGAAGAAGAAAGCCGACGTCCGCTTTGTGGCCGCCACGAACAAAGACCTGGAAGAGGAAGTGAAGAAGGGAAAATTCCGGGACGACCTCTTTTTCCGCCTCAACGTGGTGCGAATCCGGATTCCTCCCCTGCGGGAGCGAAAAGAGGACATCCTGGCCCTCTTCCCCTTCTTCATGGCCCGGTTCAACGAGCAGTTTCAGAAGGGGTTCCTCCGCCTTTCCCCCGAGGCGGAAAGGAGAATCCAGGCCTATTCCTGGCCGGGAAACGTGAGGGAGCTGCGCAACGCGGTAGAGCGGATTGTCCTCCTGGAAAAAGGGGACACCATTCAAGAAAAACATTTGGCCTTTCTGGGAGTCGAGGAAGAAAAAAGAAGCCAGCTTCCCCCACGACCCGTCATCCCGATTCAGGGAATCATTCTGGATGAAGTCATGAAGGAATACATCGTCGAAGCATTGCGGATGAAAAAGGGAAACCAACTTCAGGCCGCCAAACTCCTCGGGATTACTCGCTCGGCCCTTCTGTATCGGATGAAGAAATTCGGGATCGAATAAGCAATCGGGAAGGAAAAAGATGGGGCTGGGGTTGGGGCGATGAAAATCGCCATTATTCATGATTGGCTGACGGGAATGAGAGGCGGGGAAAAATGCCTGGAGGTATTCTGCGGGCTCTTCCCCGACGCCCACCTTTTCACTTTGCTTTATGCCCCGGACTCGGTTTCTCCGACCATCAGCCGGATGAACATTCACACCTCCTTTCTTCAGCACCTCCCCTTCATCCAAAAGATGTACCGGTTCTATCTTCCTTTGTATCCTTCAGCGGTGGAAGCCTTGAATGTGAAAGAGTACCGGTTGATTTTGAGCATCTCCCATTGCGCCGCCAAAGGGGTGATTCCCTCCCCCCAGGCTTTGCATATCGCCTACCTGCTGACCCCCATGCGGTACGCCTGGGACATGTACCCGGATTATTTTGGGGATGGGCATCGAAGGCGTTTGCTTGGGCCCTTGGTTCCTTTTTTAGCCAACTATCTCCGTTTATGGGATGTTGCCTCCAACCATCGGGTGGACGATTTTATCTGCATCTCCGACCACGTGGCCCGGCGCATCCGGAGATATTATCAGCGGGAAGCCCGGGTGATTCATCCCCCCGCGGATATGAGCAGGTTTTTTATTTCCCGTCAAAGGGAGGACTATTTTCTGGCCGTGTCGTCCCTGGTCCCCTACAAGCGCCTGGACCTTGCCGTTTTCGCCTTCAAGGCTATGAAGAAAAGGCTGGTGGTCATCGGCAAAGGCCCGGAGGAAAAGAGGCTGAAATCCATGGCCGATGCGAACATCGAGTTCCTCGGTTGGCAGCCCGATGAAGTCGTCGCCGAATACTACTCCAAGTGTCAGGCGTTGGTATTTCCCGGGGAGGAAGATTTTGGCATCGTCCCCCTGGAGGCCATGGCTTCGGGAAGACCCGTGATCGCCTATGCCCGGGGGGGAGTATTGGAAACCGTGGTCCCTCTGGGGGAGAAGAATCCCGGGGACCCGAATCCTGGCACGGGGGTCTTTTTCCATGAACCCACGGCGGAGGCCCTCATTCAAGCCGTGAAAACCTTCGAGGCCCGCAAAGCCGAATTCGATCCCGGAAAGATAAGAGACCATGCCCGGCAGTGGGACCTTCCCATCTTTCGGGAAAAAATGCGGTCCTGCCTCCGGGGTATCTTGGCAAACCATGGGGAGGAATGGCCTTGCTGAAGAAGCATTCCCAATTCGTTCTTTCTCTCTTTTTCGTTCTGGAGCTGGCTCTTCTGGCTCTGTGCTGGCTTCTGTCCTACTACGTGCGCTTCCATCTCCAGCCCTTCTTTCCCGCCGGAGCCCCCGTTCCGGTGACGGTCTATTTATGGGCTCTCCTGCCCCTTCTCCTGACCTGGAGTGTCGTGTCGAGGATTTTGAAACTCTACCAGCCGAGAAGAATCGGGAGTGGAACCCGGGAAATCAAGGGGATCGTGGGCGCCCTCACGGGGACGTTAATGATCCTGGTTTGCTTCCTGTATGCGACGAAGCAATTCGAATTCTCCAGGTTGGGCTATCTTTTCTTCTGGGTTGCGGGCATCACCGCCCTCAGCCTGGAGCGAACGATGGTCCGAAAATCGCTCAAGAGCATTCGCAAACGAGGCTACAACCAGCGCTTCGCCTTGATCATTGGGTCCGGAAGCCTCGTCGATAAACTGCTCGATTCGATTTTCCATCATCCCGAGCTGGGGATCGCCGTAACCGGGATCCTGAGTCCCAAGCCGGAGGGGGAGAACGAATCCAAGAGAGGCATCCCCGTCATCGGAGAGATCGATCAGCTGGAAGAGGTGATCGGGCGGGGCGGATGGGACATCGTTTTCGTCGCCCTGCCCATCGAGGCGCATCACCATCTGGGCCCCATCCTGAATATCCTCAGGGGAAGAATGCTGGACATCAAGATCATTCCCGATGTGTATGAATATACGGCTTTGCGGGATGGCCTGGACAGTCTGGATGACATCCCCCTCGTGAGCCTGCAGACCTCTCCCCTCTTCGGGTGGAACCGGATTTCCAAAAAGTGTTTCGACGTGGGGATCGCCCTTTTGTCTTTGACTCTTTTCGCCCCGCTTTTCCTGCTCATCGCCCTGGCGATCCGAATGACCTCCCCGGGGCCTGTTTTTTATGTCCAAGATCGGATGGGAATGGACGGAAAAATTTTTCGGATCTATAAATTCCGGACCATGGAGGCGAACGCGGAAGAAGAAAGCCGGCCCATCTGGCCCCGAAGAGAAGACCACCGCAGGACCCGGGTGGGCGCCTTTTTAAGGGCCGCCAATCTGGATGAGCTCCCCCAGTTATTCAACGTGCTCAAGGGAGACATGAGTATCGTGGGGCCCCGGCCGGAGCGGCCCTTTTTTGTGGAAAGGTTTGCCCGTCATTTTCCCCAGTATATGCTCCGGCACCGGATCAAATCCGGCATGACCGGATGGGCGCAGGTCAACGGGTTTCGCGGGAATACTTCCCTGGAGAAAAGAATCGAATGCGATCTTTTCTACATCAAGAATTGGTCCCTGGGGTTGGATGTTAAAATTTTACTGATGACTTTGTGGCGGGGTTTTAAAAACGCCTGTTAGCCGCCCGGGAAAAAAGAAGAATTCCTTTGTCCGGGGGCCATGGCGGGGGCGATTCCTGAATGGCCCCTGCAAGACAGAAATTTTTTTCTTGACAAAGAATTTTTCCTGTGTTTCAATTTTAAGAAATTCATTAAAAGTGAGTTCGATGGACAGGCCCTTGATCACGAAGAATTTTGGCTGGTGGTTTTATTTTTATTATTGCTTCGGAGGGGTCTGCCCATCGGCCAAGACGATCTAGACCAAAAGTCTTAATTTAAAATAAAAAGCCATGGGTAGATGAGAGGACGCTATCCATGGCTTTTTTATTTTCTCCCCGAAAAGGCCATGGTGGCAAAAACCCCATGGCCTTTTTCACAGGAGGGCAACCGCCATGGTTATCGTCATGAAGAACAACGCCGCCCCGGAACAGGTCCGCAAGGTGGTCGAGTGGATCGAGTCCGTCGGCTACAAGGCCCATCTTTCCCAGGGGGTGGAGAGGACCCTCATCGGGGCCATCGGGGACGGCCGGGGAAAGGAGCAGATCCAAGCCATGGTCTGCCTCCCGGGAGTGGAAAAGGTGGTCCCCATCCTGAAGCCCTACAAGCTCGCCAGCCGGGAATTTAAGCCAACGGACACGGTGGTCCGCGTGGGCGGCCTGGAAATCGGCGGGCCCCGATTGATCGTCATGGCCGGGCCCTGCACCGTGGAGAGCGAAGAGCAGCTCATGGAAAGCGCCTACGTGGTGAAAAAGGGCGGAGCCCATATCCTGCGGGGCGGCGCCTTCAAGCCGCGGACCTCCCCTTACAGCTTCCAGGGGATGGAAGAAGAGGGTCTGCGTCTTCTGAAAAAGGCCGGGGAAAGAACCGGGATGCCGGTGGTGACCGAGGTCATGAACACGACCGAGGTGGACCTGGTGGAGGAGTACTCCGACATCCTCCAAATCGGCGCCCGCAACGTGCAGAACTTCGCCCTCTTGAAGAAGGTCGGCCAGGCCCGCAAACCCGTCCTTCTAAAGAGGGGGATGATGACCACCCTGGAGGAGCTTCTGATGTCGGCCGAATACGTTCTCTCCGCGGGCAACACCCGGGTCATCCTCTGCGAAAGGGGGATCCGGACCTTCGAGACCGCCACCCGCAACACCCTCGACCTGAGCGCCGTCGTGGTCCTCAAGGAGTGTTCCCACCTGCCGGTGATCGTCGATCCCAGCCATGCCACGGGTCATTGGAAATACGTCACCCCGCTGGCCCGGGCCGCCGTGGCCGTAGGGGCCGACGGGCTCCTCATCGAAGTCCACCCGGAGCCGGAAAAAGCGATCTGCGACGGCATCCAGTCGTTGAGGCCGGAAAAGTTCTACCAGCTCATGGACGACGTGTCCCTTCTCGAGCGGACCCTGAGAAAGGAGGTCCAAAAGCTCCCATGAATCGCCTGCAAGTGAACTTGAACAGAGTCTCCTCTTCTTCCTACGAGGTCTTCATCGGTCATCAGATCATGGACCGCATGGCTCTCCTCCTTTCCCGCAAAGGCTGGCCTCGCCGGTACTTTGCGATCACGGATTCCAACGTATCCGCCCTTCACGGGGAAAGGGTCCTGGCCATCCTCGGGAGCCTGGGGCTCCAGGTGGAAAAGCTGGAATTCGAGGGAGGGGAGGCCCGAAAGAGCATTCACACCTGCACCGTTCTGGCGGAACGGTTGATGGAGCAAGGTGCCGACCGGACCTCGGCCCTCATCGCCCTGGGGGGCGGCGTGGTGGGCGATCTCACCGCCTTCCTCGCCTCCATCTACATGAGGGGAATTCCCCACGTGCAGGTTCCCACCACCATTCTCGCCCAGGTGGACAGCAGCATCGGCGGCAAAACCGCCGTGGACCTTCCCGCGGCCAAAACCTCCTGGGGACCTTCACCCAGCCCAAGGCGGTGTTGATCGACCTGGCCTTTCTGGAGACGCTTCCCGACCGGGAGTTCACCAACGGGCTGGCGGAAATCGTCAAGTACGGGATCATCGACGATCCAGAATTTCTGGCTGAGCTGGCCGCGGGGGCCGAAGCCCTGCGGCGACGGGACCCCGTCTTTTTGGAGGGGGTTATCTCCAAATCCTGCCGGATCAAAAAGGGGATCGTGGAAAGCGACGAAACGGACCGGGGGCTGCGCCGCATCCTCAACTTCGGACACACCCTGGGCCATGCCATCGAGGCCGAATCCGGGTTTGTCGTGTCCCACGGGGAGGCCGTATCGATGGGGATGTGCGCGGCCGTCCTTCTTTCCGAACGGTTGAAGTACCTGTCTCCCGGGGACGGGGAGAGAATCCTCTCCGTCATCCAGGCCCTGGGCCTTCCGGTGCGAATCCCCGCTTCCCTGGACACGGAATCCCTCCTGCGGGGTTTGAGAAAGGATAAGAAAAAAGAGGGCGACAAGATTCATTTCATTCTCCTGAAGAAGCCGGGGCAGCCCTTCGTGAATGGAGGGGTTCCCCTGCCTTTGGTGGCGGAAATCATCGAGGGCCTGAAAGCATGAAGAGAAAGACGGTAGAACAAATCCGGAAAGAAATCGCCAGCCGGGACCGGGAGATTCTCCGGCTGCTCAACCAACGAAGCTCCCTGGCCCAGGAGATGGGCCGAATCAAGGGACGGTTGGGCAAAGAGGTCTACGACCCCTCCCAGGAGGCCCGCATCCTCTCCTCCCTGGCCGATTTCAACGAAGGGCCCTTGCCGGATGAGGCCTTGAACAACATCTACCGGGAGATTTTCTCTTCCTCCCGGATGCTGCAGTCGCCCCCGACCGTGGCCTGCCTGGGACCCGAGGCCTCTTTTTCCCATCTGGCCGCTCTCGCCCGATTCGGAAGAAGCTCCCCCATCGTCCTGGAAAAAACCATCGGTCAGGTCTTCGACCAACTGGAAAAAGGAAAGGTTTCTTTCGGGCTGGTTCCCTTCGAGAATTCGCTCGAGGGATCGGTCAAGATGACCCTTGACCGGATGATCTCCACCCCCTTGAAGGTCCGGGCTGAGGTTTTCCTTAGGGTCTCCCACTGCTTGATGTCCCGCGGCCAAGGAACGGAAATCAAGAAGGTCTATTCCCACCCCCAAGCCCTGGCCCAGTGCCGGGAATGGCTGGCCCGGAACCTTCCCCACGCCGAGGCGGTGGCTACAGACAGCACGGCCACCGCCGCCCTGCGGGTCCGGGAGGACCCGGATGGAGCCGCCATCGCTAGCTCCCTGGCCGCCAAAGTTTACGGTCTTAACCTTTTGGCCGAGGGGATCGAGGACCATCCCATGAATATCACCCGCTTCCTGGTCCTGGGGAACGGGGAGAGCAGGCCCACGGGCCGGGACAAGACTTCGATTTTATTCGGCACCCCCCATGTCCCCGGGGCCCTTCACGGGACCCTCGGCCCCTTTGCCAAAGCCGGGATCAACCTGCTCCGGATTGAATCCTATCCCCTCCGGGAAAGAGTATGGGAATACCTCTTCTTCGCTGATTTCGGAGGACACTTGCAAGATAAGAAGGTGCGCGACTGCCTCCGCAAGGTGGAAAAGAAAACGGTCTTCCTCAAAGTCCTGGGGTCCTATCCGAAGGGGGACGACCGCCGATGATTTGCGTATCGGTCATGGCCGGGAGCAACCACGAGGCGATACGCATGATGAAGCGGGGGTTCGCCCTGGCCGATATGGTCGAGCTCCGTTTGGACCGGATTGTCCGCCCGGCCCTTCCTGCCCTGATAAAGGCCCGGGAAGGAACCCTTCTGGTCACCAACCGGCGCAAGGAGGAAGGGGGTTTTTTTGAAGGCTCCGAGAAGGACCGCGTGGGTTTGCTCGCCCAGGCCGCGAACCTGGGAGCGGATTACCTGGACGTGGAAGCCGGCACGGGAAAACAGGGGATTGGCCGGCTGAAGGCCGAAATCGGGGCCAAGGCTACCCGGATGATCGTCTCCCACCATGATTTTCAGAGAACCCCCCCCTGGAACGGCCTGGTCAGAAGGCTTGACGCCTGCCGGGCTTACGGGGCGCACGCGGTAAAGATCGTCACCTTGGCCCGGTCGATGGAAGACAATATCCGGCTCATGCGCATCATCCCCAGGTCCCTGGCACAGGGGCAGCCCATCATCGCTTTCTGCATGGGCCCCCTGGGGCGGGTCAGCCGTATTCTCGCTCCCCTCCTGGGTTCGTTCCTAACCTATGTCAGCCTTCGGAAGGGAGCCGAGTCCGCGCCCGGGCAATTCACCGTGGGAGAGATGCGAAAAATCATGGGCCTCCTGGGTTTTGAGGATTCCCGGATTCGTCGCCCCCTCGGGGCCGGGAGTTCCAGGGCGTCCAGACAGGCAAAGCCCGAAGGAGAAAGGTTGAGGCCTGGCCAGCAATCGTAGAGGCGATTCATGAATCGCCCTTACACAGGCCTTGTGACGTGGATGCTTACAAATTGCCGATTGTTGCTCAAGGATCCGTTATGCCTGAAAAACCACGACTCTTTGCCCTGTTCGGAAATCCCGTGGGCCACAGCCTTTCCCCATTGATACATAACGCGGCCTATGAGGCAATGAATCTTTCAGCCCAATACATCGCCCTGGCCGTGCCCGATGGGAAAACGGCGTTGCATCGGATGCGGGAGATGGGGATCGAGGGGGCCAGCGTGACCATCCCCCTGAAAACCGCCATCATGGCTCAGCTGGATGAAATTGACGACAACTCCCACGCTATCGGCGCGGTCAACACCCTTTGGGCCCGGGAAGGAAGAATCCTCGGGGGCAACACCGATTGGGCCGGGTTCACCCGGAGCCTGAAAGAGCATTTTGATTTGCGGGGCAAGACCTTTGCCATCCTGGGCTCCGGGGGCGCCGCCCGGGCCGCGGTCTTCGGCATCCGGCGGGAAGGGGGATATCCCACCGTCTTCTCCCGTAACCCTGAAACGGGTATCGCCCTGGCTCAGGATTTCCATTGCCCTTACCGGCCTCTATCCGACCTGGAAAAGGTGGAAGCCCACTGCCTGGTCAACACCACTCCGGTGGGGATGTCTCCAAATGCGGCGGGGATCCCGGTTCCGCCCGCAATCCTGTCCCGCTTTGCGTGGGTAATGGACCTGGTATACAACCCCTTGAGAACCAGGCTCCTGCGGGAAGCGGAGGAGGCCGGATGCGGCGTGATCACCGGCCTTCCCATGCTCGTCCACCAGGGCGCCGAGCAGGTCCGGGTCTGGACCGGGAAAGAGCCCCCGGTCGGTTTGATGCATCGAGTTGCGGAAGAGGAGCTCCTGCGGCGGTCTGCAGATAGGGGCGATTCATGAATCGCCCCTACGAACCACCCGGCAAAAAGGAACTGCAATCAGAAATGTCCGAACCGATCGAAATCCGACCCGTTTCCGGAATCCATGCCTCCGTCCGCGTGCCGGGCTCCAAAAGCTATACCCAAAGGGCCCTGATCATTGCCTCGCTGGCCGAAGGGAAGTCCTTCCTCCGAGGTCCCCTGATCTCCGAGGATACGGAGTACTTGAGCGAGGCGCTGCGAGTCCTCGGCGCGGATATCCTCCTTTCGGGCCAGGACCTCGCCATAACCGGGACGGGAGGAAGGCTCTCCCCTCCGGGACGACCGATCTATCTGGGGAATAACGGAACCGCCGCCCGATTTCTCCTCGGCATGGTCTCATTGGGGAACGGAGATTACCATCTCAGCGGGTCCTCCCGTCTTTGCCAGAGGCCGGTGAAACCCCTCTTGGACGCACTCCTCTCCTTGGGAGGCTCCTTTACCTGCGAGGGAGAACAGGGGTTTCTTCCCCTGACCGTCCATGCTCGAGGAATCCGGGGCGGGCAAGCCGCCTTTGCCGATGCGGAAAGCAGCCAATACATTTCTTCCTTGCTGATCTGCTCTCCCTTCGCTTCGGGCGACGTGGAAATTATGGTGCGGGGTTCGTTGGCCTCCCGTCCCTACGTGAACCTAACTCTAAAGACCATGAAAGATTTCGGGGTCAGTGCGGAAAGGGTTGGGGAAAATCGCTTCCGAGTGCGAAGCGGTCAACGCTACTGCGGAACTGATTATGCCGTCGAGGGCGATGCTTCCAGCGCATCCTATTTTTTCCTGGCCGCCGCCCTCAGTCGAGGGTCGGTCCGAGTCTCCCCGCTGACCCGCGACACCCTCCAGGGAGACGGAAATTTTCTTACCCTGCTGGAAAAGCTGGGGTGTACCGTTTCTTCCCGGGAATCCTGGGTCGAGGTGAAAGGAAACCCCCTGAGGGCTGGAGAATTCGTTTTCGACATGGGTGATATACCGGACATGGTTCCCACCCTGGCCGTTCTTTCCGCCGTTCGTCCGGGCCGGACCGTCATCCGCAACGTGGCCCACCTGCGGATCAAAGAGAGCAACCGTTTGGAGGCGCTGGCCAGGGAACTTGCCAAGACCGGGATCCGGGTGGAGGAAAGGGAGGATGGATTGGTCATCGAAGGGGGCAGGCCCCGGGGGGCGGAGATCGAGACGTACGACGACCACCGCATCGCCATGAGCTTTGCCGTACTCGGACTCGCAGTCCCGGGCATGCGCATTCGCAACGGGAGTTGCGTGGGCAAATCTTTTCCCGGCTTCTGGAAAGAACTGGGGAAGCTGTAAGGGGATAGCCCATGAATCTTATCCTCATCGGGTTGCGCGCATCGGGAAAGACATCGGTAGGAAAGAAACTCTCCCGCCTTCTTGGATTTTCCTTCTACGACACCGACGAACTGATCCGGCGGCAGACCGGGAAGACGGTGCGGGAAATGGTCCAGGAAGGTGGATGGCCGGGCTTCCGCCGGGCCGAAAGGGAGGTCATCGCCGGCCTTGCGGGAAAAGAAGAGTCGGTCATTGCGCTGGGGGGCGGGGCGGTCCTGGACCCCGCCAATGTGGAGGCCTTAAAGCCCCGGGGCTTTTTCATCTGGCTTCAGGCCGAGAGAGAAACGATCCAAGAACGTCTGCAAGGAGACCGGGGAAGCGCCGAACAGAGGCCCCCTCTTTCCGGTTCAGCGGACGGGGGCGAAGAAGAAATCCGGAAACGGCGGATTCCCTTCTATGAAGCAGTCGCCGACCTGACCTTTGATACAACCGGGCTAAGCGTCGAAGGCGTGGCGGAAGAAATTTTCTCGGCCGTAAAAAATCGGGGTCTTTCGGGCCGGGGCAAGGGCGGGTCGCGCACCGCCCCTACGGATTCTGGCCGAAGGCTCTCTTTTTCCGCGCAGGGTCGCGGAAAAAGCCTGGGTTCTTCGGGCGATGAATCCGCCGAAGATGGAATGGGAGAGGCGAAATGTCCGGAAATACGCTAGGGGTGCTCTTTCGGGTAACGACCTGGGGAGAATCTCACGGCCCGGCCGTGGGAGCGGTCGTGGACGGTTGCCCTCCCGGCCTCGAACTGGGCGCCGATGAAATCCAACGGCAGCTCGACCGGCGAAGACCCGGAACCGGTTCGGGAATTTCGCCCCGGCAGGAAGAAGACCGGGTGGAAATTCTTTCGGGGGTCCACCGGGGACTGACAATCGGAACCCCCATCGCCCTTCTCATTCGCAACCGGGAAGCGAAAAGCCGGGACTATGAATCCCTGGAAGATATTTTTCGCCCGGGGCACGGAGATTGGACCTACTTCAAGAAATACGGCCTCCGGGACCCCCGCGGGGGCGGGCGGGCTTCGGGGCGGGAAACAGCGGCCCGCGTGGCCGCTGGAGCCGTGGCCCGAAAAGTCATCTCCCGGGCGGGAATCGAGGTCTATGCGTTTACTTTCGAACTGGGCGGAATCGCCGTCGAGGATTTTTCCCCGGCGGAAATCGGAAAAAACGGATTGCTCTGCCCCGATTGCCGGGCGGCAAAAAGAATGGCTGAAAAGATCGAGGCCGCCGGGGCCGAAGGGGATTCTCTGGGCGGCATCGTGGAGGTCCGGGTCACCGGTTGCCCGCCCGGCCTGGGAGAGCCCGTCTTCGACAAAATGGATGCCGACCTGGCGAAGGCGCTCATGAGCCTGGGCACGGTGAAAGGAGTCGAAATCGGCGCCGGATTCGAAGCCCCCCGGATGAAAGGTTCCGTGTCCAACGACGCCATGGTTCCGGGTGGCTTCAAGACCAATCACGCGGGAGGGGTCCTGGCCGGAATTACCAACGGAGAGGAGATCGTGATTCGGGCGGCCTGCAAGCCCATTCCCTCCATCCGGAAGGAGCAGGAGACCTTTGACCTCCACGGAAACCCGCGCCGGATTTCCGTCGGGGGAAGGCACGACGTCTGTGTCATCCCCCGGATCATACCGGTATGTGAAGCTATGGTCTGCATCGTCCTGGCCGACCATCTCTTGCGGCAAAAATCGATTTCCTAAGGCCCGTGCCTCAGAACTTATCGTTAAATAAATGTCTGCGTATAAATCCCCCTTTGAAAAAATCCCCCCAACTCCCCTTATTTCAAAGGGGGGCATATTGATTTCGGACAAGTTGGTAGTTCGAGGAGAGAAGAAGGGTGGCCCATGAACGGCTTAGAATCCAAAGATAGATTTCCCGTGGGAATCATCGGCGGCACGGGCGGGATGGGGCAGTGGTTTGCCCGGTTCCTGGAAGGTGAAGGATACCCAGCCATTGTCTCCGGCAGAAAGGCCGGTCCCGCCCCCGCGGAGATGGCCCGGCTGTGCCCGGCGGTGGTGGTGAGCGTTCCCATCCAGGTGACCGGTCAAATCATTCGGGAGGTCGGCCCTTTCCTGAAACCGGAATCGCTGCTTATGGACCTTACGTCGCTCAAAGCTGAGCCGGTTCGGGCCATGCTGGAGTTCTCTTCCTCCGAGGTCATCGGCCTTCATCCTCTCTTCGGCCCGGGCGAGGATTCGCTCGCGGGGAAGAATGTCGCCCTCTGCCCGGCACGGGGGGAAAAATGGCTGCCCTGGTTGCGAGGGCTCTTGGAAAGCAACGGGGCCCGCCTAGTGGAGACCACCCCGGAGCGGCACGATGAAATCATGGCGCTGGTCCAAGGCATCAACCATCTGGACACGCTGGCCCTGGGAATGGTGCTGATGGGGTCCGGCCTGGACCGGCAAGTCCTGGAACGTTTTTCAACCCCCATCCTGCAAACCAAGTTGGGAATCATCCAAAAGGTCTTTTCCAACCCGGACCTCTACGCCCCGATCATTGCCCTGAATCCCCACCTCCGGCAGATCATGGGCCTCTTCGAAAGAAAGTTCGCCGAACTCAGGCGCATCGTGGAAAAAGGGGACCCGGAAGAACTTCGCCAACGAATTCTCCAGGAGGCCGCGGGGGCCACGCCCGGAGGGTTTCATTTTACGGCCGCCCCAGGGAGATAAAAGAATGGACCCGGAAATCAAAGTGTTTTCCGGAATGAAAAGAGGTGGGAACAACTGGTGCTGGCGAGTCCCCATGGGGGAGGTTTGCCCGCTGCCTGTTTGCTGAAACCCTGATTGCCCGGCAGGCCGTGGCGAATCACCGAAACTGCTCCACGGCCTTTCTCCTTTCTACCTTTAAAAGGCCGTGCTCCGGAGCACGGCCTTATTTTTTTCCGGGAGGTGTTATGTACCATCCTTCTTTTGCCGAGTTTCAAGAGCTGGCCCAAAAGGGAAACCTGGTTCCTGTTTACCGGGAGATTCTGGCCGACGAGGAAACCCCGGTCACGGCTTTGATGAAGATCAGCCGCCGGCCCTATGCCTTCCTCCTGGAAAGCGTGGAAGGGGGAGAGAAGTGGGGCCGATACACCTTCCTGGGCGCCGACCCGAAGGCCGTCTTTAGGATTAGGGCCGGCATCGTTGAGGTTCAGGAAAACGGATGTACCCGATGGGTAAGGCCGGAGGCAAACCCCCTGGCCTGCCTGAAGGACCTCCTGAGCCGTCATCGCCCCGTATTCCCGGCTGGACTCCCCCGGTTCTTCGGCGGGGCTGTCGGTTATCTTTCCTATGATATGGTCCGTCATTTCGAAAAAAGACTGGCCCGGGCCACGGAAGAGCCCCCGGAGATGGACGACGCGGTTTTTCTCCTTACCGATAGCCTTCTGGTATTCGACAACGTGCGACACACGGTCAAGGTCGTGCGCTGCGTCCCGATCCCCGGGGATGCGAAGAATTTGGAGGCTCTCTATGGGGAAACTACGGAAAGGATCGAAAAAATCATCGACGATCTTCGCCGCCCCCCCGCCTTCTCGCCAGGGGTCCCCTCGCCCGGAGAGAATCGCCCTCCCTTCCGGCCCAACATGACCCCGGAGGCTTTCAAGGACATGGTCCGCCGGGCGAAAGAATATATATGCGCGGGGGACATTATCCAGGTCGTCCTCTCCCAGCGCTTCCGGGGAGAAACCAGCATAGACGCAGTCGACCTCTACCGGGCCCTGCGCTTCGTCAACCCCTCTCCTTACCTTTTTTTCCTCAAAATGGGGGACTCTTACCTCATCGGCTCATCGCCGGAGGTCATGGTCCGTCTCGAAGACCGGGTCGCCGAGCTCCGCCCCATTGCCGGCACGAAAAAAAGGGGAAGGACGGAGCAGGAAGACCGGGCGTTGGCCGACGAACTCCTCAACGATCCCAAAGAGAGGGCCGAACATGTCATGCTCGTGGACCTGGGGCGCAACGACCTGGGAAGGATCGCAAAGGTGGGCAGCGTCCAGGTCAACCAGTATATGACCGTGGAGCGGTATTCCCATGTCATGCACCTGGTCTCCAACGTGCAGGCCCAGCTTTCCGAGGACCGGGATTGTTTCGACCTCCTAAAGGCTACCTTTCCCGCCGGAACGTTATCGGGCGCGCCCAAGGTGCGGGCCATGGAGATCATCGACGAGCTGGAGCCCTGTCCCCGGGGCCCTTACGGCGGGGCCATGGGTTATTTCAGCTTTTCGGGAAATATGGACTTCGGCATCACGATCCGGACCCTGGTCCTGCAGGGGAATCGCCTCTCCCTCCAGGTGGGCGCGGGCATCGTGGCCGACTCCGACCCGGACCGGGAATACGAGGAAACTTTGAACAAGGCCGCAGGATTGATGAAGGCGGTCCGCATTGCTTCCTCGGGGTTTGAAATCATGGCCGAGGGTGAATAGAAAGGAGTCAAGGCATGGTTTTCATGATCGACAATTACGATTCCTTCACTTACAACCTGGTCCAATACCTGGGCCAGCTCGGCGCTGATGTGGCCGTGCGCCGGAACGACGAAGTCACCATCGGGGAAATCGAGAGGATGAACCCCGAAGCCATTTTCCTCTCCCCCGGACCCTGCACTCCAAAGGAAGCCGGCATCACCGTGGAGGTGATCCGGCATTTCCATAAATCCCTTCCCATCCTGGGGGTCTGCCTCGGCCACCAGGCTATCGGTTATGCTTTTGGGGCCGAAGTGGTCCGGGCCGACCGCCTTATGCATGGCAAGACCTCGCCAATCTTCAATGACGGGCGGACGATCTTTCGCGGTCTCCCCAACCCTTTCCCCGCAGGCCGTTATCACTCCCTCCTGGTCAGGAGGGAGACGCTTCCCCCCATTTTCGAGGTAAGCGCGGAAACGAAGGAAGGCGAGGTCATGGCCATCCGTCATTGCCGGTACCCCCTGGAAGGGGTTCAATTTCATCCCGAATCCGTGCTCACCCCGAGCGGAAAGAGGATTTTGAGAAATTTCCTGGATCATCATACCAAGGAAAAGAGTGGAATGTAACCAACTCGTTATCCATAAAGGACAATCAATTTGATTGCCCATGCTCGTAGGACCGGGTTTGAAACCCGCCCTCACAGATTAATAAAATCACCCCCACCTTCCCTTCCCAACCTGAGGGAGAGGGTTGGGGTGGGGGGGAAAGGAAGGAATTATGATCCAGGAAGCATTGGCCAAGGTGGTTCGGAGAATCGACCTTGGGGAAACCGAGATGGCTGAGGCCATGGAAGAAATCATGGAAGGAAAGGCCACCCCAGCTCAGGTCGGGGGGTTGCTCACCGCCTTGCGGATGAAGGGAGAAACCGTGGAGGAGGTGACCGGCGCCGCCCGGGTCATGAGGCAAAAAGCCACCCGCATCGATGCCCGGTCCTCGATCGTCGTGGATACCTGCGGCACGGGGGGGGACGGGCAGAAGACATTCAACATCTCCACCACCACGGCCTTCGTCGTGGCGGCGGCGGGTTTGACCGTGGCCAAGCACGGCAACCGCGCCGTCTCCAGCCGCTGCGGAAGCGCCGATGTCCTCGAGGCGCTGGGAGTCCGCATCGATGTTTCCCCCGATGTAGTCGAGGAGTGCCTGCAGCAGATCGGAATCGGCTTTCTCTTCGCTCCCAAACTGCACGGCGCCATGAAAAATGCCATCGGACCCCGCCGGGAGCTCGGCCTGAGGACGATCTTCAACATGCTGGGGCCCCTGACGAACCCGGCCTCAGCCACCGCCCAGCTCATCGGGGTTTACGACCCGAAGCTCACCGAAATGTTTGCGGGCGTTCTCCGGAACCTGGGAACCCGCAGGGCCTTTGTGGTCCACGGTTCGGACGGATTGGATGAGGCCACGGTGACCGGAGAAACAAGGGTGTCGGAGCTGAAAGACGGAAGGATCACTACCTACAACATCCACCCCATGGAATTTTTCGGCGGGGCCTTCGGGGCCGAAGAATTGACCGGCGGGGATGCTTTCACCAATGCCGCCGTCACCCGGGCGATCCTCGCCGGAAAAGATGGGGCCCCCCGGAAAATTGTGCTGCTGAATGCCGCTCTGGCCATCGTAGCCGGGGGAAAGGCCGAAACGATCCGCGAAGGGGTCCGATTGGCCGAAGAATCCCTCGACAGCGGCGGCGCGGGGAAAAAACTCGAAGCGCTCGTCGAGCTTACCAATAGTTGACGCGAGTTAAGACATATTTGTTTTTAAAAGGCCTTCCCAGAAATCCCTTCCGTCTTCCCTTTTTCAAAGGGAGGAGACCTTCTGGGGAATCGGCGGTGAAAGATTCCCCTTTTCCGCCTTGATAAAAGGGGGAGGGAGGGGGATTTGACGGGTTTTCGAAAGGCTGAAATTTCCGGTTACGAGGAAGCCATGTTTCTGGAAAAAATACTGGAGCATAAGAAAAAGGAGGTGGCCGAGCGCAAGGCCCTTCTTCCGCTCCCCGAGATTAAGCGACGAGTGGAGGAGATTCCAGCCCCTCTCGACTTTGAGGGGGCGGTCCGCTCCCGCTGCGGGGCCCTCATAGCGGAAGTAAAGAGAAGTTCCCCCTCCAGGGGGAGAATCCGGGAAGACTTTGACCCCGCAGCGATCGCTCGATTGTACGCGGAAAACGGCGCAGCCGCCATTTCAGTTCTAACCGACCAGCGTTTCTTCGAGGGCCGCGACTCTTTTCTGCCCCAGGTCCGAAAGAGCGTGCCGATTCCGCTTCTCCGCAAGGACTTCATCATCGATCCCTACCAGATTTATGAAACCCGGCTCCTGGGCGGGGATGCCATCCTCTTGATCGCCCGGGCGCTGGGAAACGCCCCGCTGGGGGAATTCATCCGCCTATCCCTCGAACTGGGCCTTTCTTCCCTGGTTGAAATACACGACGAAGCCGATTTGGAAAAGGCGGTCTCCGCTGGGGGGCGGACGATCGGGATCAACAACCGGGACCTCTCCACCTTCTCCACCGACCTGGAAACCTCCCTCCGCCTGGCCCCCCTTCTGCCCGTGGGAGTCACGGTCGTCAGCGAGAGCGGCATCCGGTCCCGCCGCGACGTCGAAAGGTTAAGGGCGGCCGGAGTCCATGGGTTTTTAGTGGGCGAGGCTCTTATGGCGGCTGCGGACATAGCCGGGAAAACCCGGGAGCTTGCGGGTTTGGGGGAGTAAAGAATGACCCAGATCAAAATTTGCGGAATCACGAATCGGGAAGATGCCTTGATTGCCCTCCATGCGGGGACCGATGCCCTCGGTTTCATTTTTTATCCCGCCAGCCCCCGTTTTGTAAAGCCGGAACGGGTCAGGGAAATTACCGGCGGGCTCCCCGGGAGAATCTGCCGGGTGGGAGTCTTCGTGGACGAAGCCCCGGAAGAGGTCAGGCGGATCGTCCGGTTCTGCGGCCTTGACCTCATCCAGCTCCACGGGAAGGAGTCCCCGGCTTACTGCGCCCTTTTTTCCCCCGCGGTTCTCATCAAAGCCGTATCCCTCCGCACGGCGCAGGACTTGGCCGTCTTGGGCGATTATCCGGTAAAGGCCATTCTGGTGGACGCCGGCGATTCAGAACGACCAGGCGGCACGGGCAGGACGTGCGATTGGAGCCTGGCCAAAAGAGCGGGAGAAAGGCATGGAATCATCTTGGCCGGGGGACTCCATCCGGGAAATATCCTTTCAGCCCTTGAAACGGTTTGTCCCGGGGCCGTTGATGTGGGGAGCGGGGTGGAGGAGCGGCCCGGGAAAAAGGACCCTAAAAAAGTAAAAAACCTGGTGGCTGAGGTGAAGGGATTCAGGAATCCCCACAGGCTGGCCCATTCCAGCCCCATTTTTCAAAGAGAAGGGAAGATTATACCCAATTGTGGGGGCGATTCATGAGTCGCCCTTACGACGATGGCCGATTTAGGATGAGGGATTTTTCCAATAAGCTGATGCGCCCTCCGAATGAATGTTTTCAGACAAATTGTCTGAATTCCCGCATAACTACAATTTCTTAAAAGATTTCAACAGCCTAGCCCTTTTGAAGAGTTCTAGCCTGTATATTTGGGCGCAATTTCTACATCTCAGAATATTAGCCGAATAGGAAGTAATTTCTTTCCCAGCCATTTCTTTTTTTCCTGCTGATTGACTAGTTTCTCGAATTCAATAGGGTTTTTTCCTCCCTCTCTTTACCCGCCCCGTTCCGAATCTAAATATTTTTCCTTTGGCCCCAAACTTGCTGAAGAGCAACTCGATTATGAAAGTCCTTATCATCGAACAAGAAAAGACCTTGCTGCAATCGCTCCGAAATTATCTTGAGCACCAAAAAAAATTCGAGGTCTCCTGGGCCCACTCGGGAAAAGAAGGAATGTCCCTCTGGCAGTCGAAGGTCTTCGATATGGTGCTATGTTCGGAGCGCCTTCCCGATGGTAACGGGCTGGAAACGCTGAAGTCCCTGATCCTGCAAAAGCCGGGGGCCGTTTCCATCCTCATGACCGCTGTTCATGACGAGGTGTTGAAGAAAGAGGCCTTCCAGGCAGGAGTCCATGGGTACCTGGAAAAACCATTTAATCTGCATCAACTGGAAGAAGTCATGGGCCTTAACCGCCCCTGACTCTTCCTTAATTAAAAAAAAAGGAGAAGGTAGAGATGAAGAAGAGAATGTTAGTTGGTTTGATGGCGGCGTTTTTTGCTCTGTCGATAATGGGTACGGCTATAGCCCAGCAGGCGGCTCCCGCGGGCCCTCCCCAGGTCGTTAAAGACATGGTGGCAAAAGCGAAATCTTCGATCCAGAAGGTCTCCGCTGCCGATGTGAAGGCCATGATCGACAAGAAAGATAAGGTCATTTACCTTGACGTGCGCGATCCCGGTGAATTTTCCGCCGGCCATCTTCCCGGGGCCATAAACATTTCCCGGGGAACCCTGGAATTCAACGTTTTCAGCAAGATTCAGGACCAGAACGCCAAAGTGATCGTGTATTGCAAGACCGCGGCCCGTTCCGCCCTGGCCACCAAGACCCTGAATGATCTTGGATACAAGAACGCCATCCTGATGGATGCCAGCTTTGAGGACTGGGTCAAGGCCGGTTATCCCGTGGCCCGGTAAAAGCCTTTTTAAATAAAGGGATTGGGAGAGCGCCGAAGGAACCCATCCGGAAGCGCTTTCCATTTTTGCGCGAAAGCGCCCTCGTTCACTGACGAACCCATCGAAACGACGATCGATCCATGATTACGCGAAGGAATTTTTTGAAAGGGGCCGCCCTCAGCGCCGGGGTAATGGCCTTGAACCATCGGGTCCTCGATTTCAAGAGCTGGGCCCAGACCCAGGCCCAGGCCCCGGTCCGCAGAGTTCCCACGTTCTGCAACGCCTGCGGCAATCGGTGCGGGATGTTTGCCTACGTGAAGAACGGGCGCCTCTGGAAGATCGAAGGGAACCCGGAGGCCAACGGAAACCTGGGCTCCCTCTGCGCCCGGGGGCACGGGTACATCCATGACCTGTACAGCCCATCCCGAATTAAAGGTCCGCTGAAGCGAGTGGGAGAAAAATTCGAGCCCATCTCCTGGGAACAGGCCTACAAGGAAATTGCCACCCGAATCAACCTGATTCTGATCAATCACCCCCCTCAATCTATATTCTGGGTGAATTATCCTCAATCCAATAACGCCTATGCCCTCCGCCTGATGCATGCCCTGGGCAGCCCCCATTATTTCACTCATGGGTCCACCTGTTACACCGCGCGGAATGCGGGGTGGAATTTCACGGTGGGGTCTCTCCCCTCCAATGATCTTGCTCATTCGAAATACATCATGATTATCGGCCGGAACCCCGCGGGGGGGATCGATTTGGCCCAAGTGAAAAAGATCGCCGAGGCCAAGGAAAAGGGGGCCAAGCTGGTGGTCGTCGACCCCCGGCATAACGAGACGGCCATCCTGGCCGACGACTGGCTTCCGATCAAGCCCGGGACGGATTTGGCCCTGCTCCTGGCCATGATCAACGTGATGGTCAAGGAAGAGCTTTACGACCGGGATTTCGTGGAAAAGAAGACGGTCGGGTTTCAGCAGCTGGAAGATGAAATCATCAACTACCCTCCCGAATGGGCGGAAAAAGTATGCGAAATTCCCGCCGCCACCATCGTCCGCATCGCCCGCACCATGGCCGGGTTCAAGCCCCGGGCCCTCATTCACAGGGGGTACCACGGGGCCTTCGGGTGTCAGTACCTAAACAGCTTCCAGACCGCCAGGGCCCTGGCCATTGCCAACGCCCTCCTGGGAAACATCAACCGGGAGGGTGGAATCTACTTCCCCCAATCGGCCCAGTTGGGAGAACTGCAGCCCAAACACCCGGTCCCGGAGGGGCCCAAGGTCCCCAAATCAGACGGCACGGGAATTCCGGGAAGGTATCCCTTGGGCGCCTACGGCGACGGGATCGCCCATGCCATTCCCGAACTGGCCCTGCGGGGGGAATTGAAAGCCGGATTTGTTTATCACTACAATCCTCTGCGCACCAACCCGAATCCCAAGCGGGTCATCGCGGGGTATCAGAAGCTCGATCTCTTGGTGGCCATCGATACGGTCCTTTCGGAAACCGCTTCCATCGCCCACTATGTTCTGCCGGAATCCTTTTACCTGGAGCGTGACGAGGCCGTGGACACCAAACATAGCGGCAAAATAGCGCAAGTCACCATCCAGCAACAGGTCGTGAAACCCTTGCACGACACCAAGCCCGGCACCCAGATCATCATCGACCTGGCCAAGCACCTGGGGGTGGGAAAATACTTCGATTTCGACCTGGAGGAGGCCAATCGCCTGCGCCTCAAGCCCCTGGGGGTAACTCTGGAGGATCTCCGGCAAAAGGGAGTCCTTGCGGTGGGAAAGGAATGGAAGGAAGGGTTCGACAAGCTCCCCACTCCTTCGGGAAAGGTGGAGATCCATTGCGCCACCCTGGAAAAGCTGGGGTACCCGCCCATCCCCCGGTGGGAAGACCCCCTGGTCTCCCCGGACCCCAAAGACCCCCAATCCTTCCGCCTCCTTCATGGCAAACAGGCCATTCACAGCCATGCCATGACCGCCAACCAGCCCTATCTTCTCGAGGTCAGCCGGCGCTACGACCTCATTCGTCTGTGGATGAACCGAAAGCGGGGAGCGGCCCTGGGCCTGAAGGACGGGGATTGGGTGAGGGTGAAATCCATGGTGGGATAGGGAAAAATCCGGGTGAAGCTCACCGAGGGGCTCCATCCTTCGGCGGTGTGGCTTCCCAGCGGGTACGGAAATTTTTCCAAGCACCTGAAGAACTCCTTCGACGTGGGGCTTTCTTATAACGACTTTCTGCCGACTCTGTTCGACCCGGCCGTGGGCCACTCCATGTCGGCGGAAGTCCTCGTTCAAGTCACCAAGGTCTGATTCGAGGTACAGAAAACATGGCCCGATACGGGATGGTCATTGACGAGACGAAGTGCGTGGGATGCCACGCCTGCCGCGTAGCCTGCCAGAACCAGAACGGACTTTCGGCGAAAGAGTCGTACAATCACCTGGAAGAGCGGGAATACGGAGCGTTTCCCAACTACAACCGGGAGTTCATTCCGGTGCAATGCCAGCATTGCGACAACCCTCCCTGCGTGAAGGTGTGCCCCACGGGCGCTTCCTACAAGCGGACCGACGGGATCGTCCTGGTGGACAAAGACAAATGCATCGGCTGCAAATACTGCATCGCCGCCTGCCCTTATAACGTGCGGATCATCAAGCCCGAGGGATACATCGAAAAATGCCGTTTTTGCCTGGGGCTCCTGGAAAAGGACGATAAACCTGCCTGCGTTTCCACCTGCATGACCAAGGTGCGAACCTTCGGCGACCTCGACGATCCCAACAGCGAAGTTTCCCGGATGATCGTCAAGCAAAGATTGAAACAGTTCAAGGCGGATTTGAATACCCGACCCCGAATCTATTACAAGAGGGCCTGAAGCGGATGACGCCCCGGGAGAAACAAAAGCTTTGTAATTTGTTGGCCGGTTTTTTCTCTTCCCCCGAGCCGGGAATGGTTGCCGAGATCGGCAGGAAGGAAGGATTTGCCTTCCTGGCCGATTCCATGAAGTCCTGGGGTGGGGACCCCGCCCTTCTCATCGGTCTTTACTTGAACGGGTCCTCGGAGGGTGTCTTTGCCGAATTGCAAAAAGAATATGAGCGTCTCTTTTCAGGAAGGGAAAGGGCATCCGTTTCCTTGATCGAGTCCCCTTACAAACCCTGGACCCAGGACGAAGAATGCCGTCTGCCCTTTGCGCGGGAAAAAGGGCTCCTGGGCGGAGATTCCGCCCTCCACATGGAGGCTATCTTGCAGGGCGCGGGGGTAGAAGTTCCCGAGGCCTTCAAGGCCTGCCCGGACCACCTGGTGCTGGAATTGGAATTCTTATCCGCTCTCTACGGCGAAGCGACCGACCGCGAGGTTCGACAGTTCATTCAGGACCATCTGGACTGGATTCCCCACCTCAAAAAGGAGCTGATCGGGTTCCAGCCTCATCCCTTTTATCTCAGCGCCGTGGAGTTGTTGGACCAATTTTTAAAACACGAAAGAAATCGCCTGGAGAGAATGGATCATGGAGAGAAGAGCGTTCATTCATAAACTGCTTTCGGCCCTTGCCCTGGGAGGCCTTTTTCTCGCCGCGGGCTGCCATAAAGAGGAAAAAATCGTCCGCCCCGGAAACCAGGACAAACTTTGGAAAATGGCCACCGGCCAGGTGAAAGCGGAAGAGTCGGTGGAATTGGCATACGCCAAGGATACCCCGGCCCTTTTCCGCGACGCCTCCATGGGAAAGGAAGACCCGTCGTTCAAGCCGCAGACGGGCGGTGGGTGAAGCTGATCGACCGATTCGCCGTGAGCGAATCAAGGCAATTTTCACCACCGAGGCACAGAGATCGGAGAGAAATATCCGGGTTCTATTTTTTGTTTCGATATTTTTCTCGACACCTCCGCGTCCTCAGTGTCTCCGTGGTTAAATGGTTGAGGAGTTTAAAATGGACGGGGAACTGGGAATTTATTGGAACTGGACGGTAGCGGTCTATCTGTTTGTCGCCGGGGTCAGCGCCGGAGCCTTCGGCATTTCCGCCTTTGCCTATTTTTTTGGGGAAGAAAAATACGAAAAAATCACCCGCATCGGGGCTTACATCGCTCCCTTCCCCCTGCTCTTCGGCATCCTCTGCCTGATTTACGACTTGGAGAGGCCGTCGATCTTCTGGAAATTGCTCCTGACCATTCAGCCCAATTCGGTCATGTCCCTGGGGTCCTGGCTGCTGCTGATCTTTTCCGCCATGACCTTTCTCCATTTCTACCTCTGGCTGCCCGAGCGCTATGACCTCGTTCAGATCCTGAACCGGTTGCCGAAGAAGTGGGACCGGGTTCCCCCCGTGCGCTGGATGAAATCCAGCCGCTTTTTGCAGCGGTTCCGCCAGGAGAACCTGACCCGCAACCGGGGCCTCGTGGCCGGCTGGGGAATTCCCGTTTCCATGTCGGTGGGGATTTATACCGGCGTCCTCCTGGGGGCGCTCAACGCGAGGCCTTTCTGGAATAACCCCATGCTCCCTTTCCTCTTCCTCCTATCGGCGATGAAGACGGGAACCGCCACGATCTGTTTCATCGGCTGCTTTCTGGGCGGCAAGGGGAAGATCCCCCAAGCAGAGATGGAAACGAACAAATTCATGATCCACACCATCGACTTTACCCTTATGGTCTTCTCCATCATCGCCGTGTTCCTCTTCGTCCTGGGGCTGTACGTGTCCCCCCGAAGCTCGGTGGAAGCGGCCCACCTGATCATGGGAGGCGATTTTACCTTTCTTTTCTGGGCGATCGCCGTGGGTCTGGGCATTTTGGTCCCCATGGCCCTGGAAACTTACGAACTGATCCCTCATTTCATCAAACGGGTCAGCCTCCGGGAGCATAAACCCTGGATATCCGGAGTGACCGCAGCCTCTGTCCTTCTGGGAGGGTTTATCCTGCGTCTGGTGATTGTTTACGCCGGGCAGCTGGCGAAAGTCGTCGCCTGATCCGACCCACCCCGGACGCCCATCGCCGATTCAAGAAACCGTCCTTGTCCCGCCGCACGCGGATTCACCTTTGAGTTGGATTCCTTTTCTTCCGATAAAATATTTACCCGGATATCCGATTCCGTGTTTTTTTAACCCTGGATTGAGCACCGCCCATGCCGCACCGGCAATTGATAAAGGCTCCCCAAATGGAGAAGGGAAGCTCCCCCGGGAGATTTAAATGAACAAAAAAATCATGGTCTTGGCTTTATCTTCTGTCTTGGTTTTGGGCCTTTTTAGGGGGCCCGGTGAATCGCAGGTCTATCGTTACAAGGACAAGGATGGGGTGGTCCACTTTACCGACACCCCGCGGGACGAGAAATACACGCAGGTAAACGATGAAAGATTCGTCAGCTCCCAATTCCCCTATTATAGAAACAACCAGCTCATTGAAACGGCCGGCAATAAACTGGAGCTGGTCACGCGCGCGGTCGTAGGGGTGAAAACCAAGAAAATGCGGGGGTCGGGCTTCCTGATAAACCCCCGGGGACAGGCCATCACAAATTACCACGTGATTGCCGAGGCAGGGAGCGACATTCAAGCCGTAACCTTTGACGGCCGGGAATGGAATGCCTGGGTGATCGGCACGGACCCGGATAAAGACTTAGCCCTGATTCAGATCGCAGGAGGGGAATATCCTTTTCTTCCCCTGGGAAAACTGACCGATGCGGCCATCGGCAAAGAGGTTTTCATCGTGGGAAATCCCCTGGGGCTGTCCCATTCCCTGTCCAGGGGTATCGTGAGCGGTGTAAGGAAAGGAGTTAAAAAAAATACCCCGCTGACTTTGATCCAAACCGATGCGGCGATCAACGCCGGCAACAGCGGGGGGCCCTTGATCACCCCCTATGGCCTGGTCCTGGGGGTGGTCACCTTTAAAGCCAGCCATTCCAATCTTCCCATTCAGGGCATAGGGTTTGCCGTTTCCAGCGAGGATATCATCAGCGGTTTGAGCCTGACCCCGGCAAAAGAAAGCGCCCCTGCCAACTTTTCGAAATAAGAAAAATCGTGACTGTTTAGGTATCTGAAAAGCGAGTTCAAAATTTGTCAGGAACCCCAGAAATCCCCCTTGCTCCCCCTTTTTCAAAGGGGGAAATTCGCTTTTATTCATCGAAACCAATCAAAAAAGCTCTCCTCCCTTTGAAAAAGGGAGGAGGGGAAGGATTTCTGGGGAGGCCTTTTCAAACGGGTAAACAATTACGAGAAATCCAATTCCCAACAGAGAGGGGAGCACTTCTGCGGCTTCCCGGGTCAAAAAGGTTCTGGGTCGAGATGCGTAGGGGCCGGTTTCAAACCCGCCCCTGCGATTGGGAGCCTTCATTATCCTCCAGGGAGGTCCGCTAACCGCCCCTTGGGCAGGGCAAAATCCCCCCCGAGGGGGATTCATGAATTGCCCCTACACTTCAAGGCCCGGGGGAGAGGCTTTTTCAGATGCTCACCGAATAACCGCCGTCCACCGGCAAGGCGACGCCGGTGATGAAGTTGGAGGCGGCGGTTACCAGGTAAATCGCCGTTCCTGCCAGGTCCTCCGGGGTTCCCCATCGACCCATGGGAGTGCGGGCCAGGACTCTCTCGTTTAGTCCTTCCAGCTCGACCCGGGCCTTCCGGGTCAATTCCGTATCGATCCAGCCGGGAAGAATGGCATTCACCTGGATATTATCGGTTGCCCACGCCACGGCCATGGCCCGGGTCATGGCCACGATCCCCCCTTTGCTCGTCCCATAGGCCATGAGCTTTCCGCCGCCGAAGATGGAGGTCATGGAGCCAATGTTGATGATCTTCCCACCCCCCACCTTTTTCATGGCCGGGTAGACGTGTTTGGAGGTTAAAAAGGCGCTTCGCAGGTTGACCTCCAGCACCTCGTCGTACTCGGCCTGCAGGAGGTCCTGGGGGAACTTTCGGATGTTCATGCCGGCATTGTTCACCAGGATGTCGATCCGGCCGAAGGTATCCAGGACCTTCTTGACCATCGCTTCGATCTGCCTTTCCTGCCGTACATCGACCTCGACCTCCAGCACCTTTACCCCAAAATCTTTGCGGATCCCTTCGGATGCTCTGGCCGATTTGGCCATGTTCCGCGCCGCGATGACCACGTCCGCCCCCACGCTTGCAAAGCCGCGGGCGATTCCCAGCCCGATCCCGCCGTTGCCCCCGGTAACGATGGCCACTTTCCCCTTCAAGTTGAAAAGATCTTTCATCCTTCCCCTCCCCTTTGTTATTAGGATTCGCTAGATATCGATCCGTTTTATGAAACTATATCTCCCCTGCGCTCCGATTTTCAAGGGATTTATGGCCGGGCAGACCCGATTTACGCCCGGACGGACCTCGTTTATAATCAAAGAGGAAAAATAGCCGGCGGCGGCCAAGGGATGAAAAACAATCGCCAATCGATGGCCCGAAGAAACATCGTTCTCATCGGGATGCCCGGGGTGGGAAAGAGCACGATCGGGGTGCTCCTGGCCAAAGCCCTGTCCCGCAGCTTTGTGGACACGGATGTTTTTATCCAGGCGAAGGAGGGACGGACATTACAGGAAATCATCGATAGGGACGGGTTGGAAATTTTCTGTCAAATCGAAGAGCGACAGGTAAGCTCCATGAAACTCCGCTCGACCGTCGTCGCCACCGGGGGCAGCGTCGTTTATTCTCCCGCGACCATGGCCCGCCTGAGGTCTTCCGGCATCGTCATCCATCTGGATTTAGACCTGCCCTCCCTGAAGAAGAGGCTGACCAACCTTCCAACCCGGGGAGTGGTCATGGCCCCCGGTCAAAGTATCGATCAACTGTTCCAAGAAAGGCTGCCCCTGTACCGCCAATACTGCGATTTCACCATCGACTGTGCCGGCTGCACCCATGAGGAAATCGTCGCCAAAATCATCCGGCGCCTGAGAAGGTTGATTCCCCCTTCCCATCCGGATCGAAAGAAAAAGGAAAGCCCCCAAAGACCCCTTGAGAAAGATTGCCCTTAGGAGTAACATAAAACTCGCGGAAAGGATCCCGGCGCAGCTCTCCCAGCAAAGAAGCGTCTTGCCCCCCGGGTCAAAAGAGAACTGGAATGAATAACCAAGATAAGATCGCCGCTTTGGGAAATATCGTTTCCCAAAAAAAGGTTCTGATCTTGACGCACAACAACCCGGACCCGGATGCCATCGCCGCCGGGTGGGCCTTGGCCTTTTTAATCCGCAAAAAGTTCAAGTCCCATGCCCAACTTGCTTACGGCGGGTTGATCGCCCGGGCGGAAAACCGGGCCATGGTGCGAATGCTCAATATCGACATCCAACCCCTGGAATCTTTGAACCTGAGTGATTTCGATGTCTATGCCCTGGTGGACACCCAACCGCGGGCCGGGAACAATAGCCTCCCTGCCCATCTGAAGCCCTCCATCGTCATCGATCATCATGGAGCGCGCAAATCCCTCCAGGGAGTTGATTTCGTGGAGATCCGCCTCGACTATGGAAGCTCGGCGACGATTCTGACCGAGTATCTGCTCCAGGCGGGTCTTCCCATCTCCCGGGCTATGGCCACCGCCCTCTATCTGGGGTTAAAGACGGATACCCAGAACCTGGGACGCCATGCGACCGAGGTCGATTATAACGCCGCCGTCGCCCTTTATCCCAAGGTCCAGCTAAGAATTCTCTCCCACATCGAGTTTCCCGATTTGGCCCGGGAATACTTCATCGATTTCGACCGCGGGCTCCACGAAGCCAAAATTTTCGGCAAGGTCATCTTCTGCGATTTGGGGCACCTGACCAACACCGATATGGTGGCCCTGATGGCCGACTTCTTTCTTCGTTTCGCCGAGATCTCCTGGAGCTTCGTGATGGGCATGAGCGACTCCAGCCTCATCTTCTCCCTGAGGACGAAACGGGCCAACCTGAACGCCGGCCAGGTGGCCCGGCGAATGGTGAAGGGGTTGGGAACGGCGGGCGGGCATAACCGGACGGGGGGAGGCCAAATTCGCATTAAGGACATCTCCCCGGAAAGGGCGGAAAAGATGCGACAATCCATCCAAAAGCGCTTCTTGAGGTATGCCGGCCAGGAAAACACCCCGGGAGTGCAACTCCTTCCCGATATGTCCTGGATCCAGGGGATGACTTAAAAGGAACCCTGAAGTACAACTCTCCCCTTCTCCTCAAAATCTGCCAAAGGCCGGATGGAAATCAAACCCCCAGGTATGCTTGTCTTACTTTTTCTTCGTTCAGCAGCTTCCGGGCTTCCCCGGAAAGGACAACCTCCCCCGTCTCCAACACGTACCCGTGATGAGCGATGTTCAGGGCCTCGGCGGCGTTTTGCTCAACCAGGAGGATGGTCATTCCCCGACGGTTTATGTCTTTTATGACTTCAAAGATCCGCGCAACCAGCAGGGGGGCGATCCCCAGCGAGGGTTCGTCGAGCATGAGCAGCTTCGGACGGGACATGAGTCCCCGGCTGATCACCAGCATCTGCTGCTCCCCGCCGCTCAGGGTCCCGGCCAACTGCCCCTGCCGGTCCTTGAGCACAGGGAAGAGATGGAAGGCCTCTTCCATCGTTTCCCGGATCCCCTGGGGATCGGTTTTCCGCACGTATCCCCCGAGAAGCAGGTTTTTATAAACGGTCATCTGGGGAAAAAGCTTCCTTCCTTCCGGACAGTGGGAAACGCCCAGCCGCACGATTTCCTCCGCGCCCATTCGATCGATTCTGCGGCCGGCAAACTCAATAATGCCCTTTTTCGGTTCGATCAGCCCGGAGATCGTGCGCAAAAGGGTGGTCTTTCCCGCTCCATTGGCCCCGAGAATGGAAATGAGCTCCCCCGATTCTACCTTCAGGGAAACGCCTTTCAAAGCCTGGGCGCTCCCATACCAGGTTTCGATATCCTGGACCTTAAGCAGCATGGCCCTTCCCTAGGTAGGCTTCGATCACCCTTCTATCCTGACTCACCTCGCGGGGTGACCCCTCGGTAATCTTCCGGCCGTAATTCAGGACCAGGACCCGGTCCGGCAACTCCATGGCCACTTTCATCTTATGTTCGATCAGGCAGACCGTGACCCCCTTCTTTTTGATTCTTTCGATGAGCGCGACCAGGTTGCTGATCTCCTTGAAATTGACCCCCCCGGTGGGCTCATCCAGGAGGAGAAGCTGAGGGTCGGTAGCCAGGGCCATGCCGATGGAAAGTCTCTTCTGCGCCTCCTGCGTCAAGGTGCCGGCAATCTTGTTTCGGTCCCGGGTCAAGCCGGTAAATTCCAGGATCTCTTCTGCTTTATCCCGACAGGCCCTCTCCTCCTCGCGGGTCCGGCGACTTCCCAAAAGGATCCCCCAAAGGCCCGCTTGGACCCGCAGCCGGTGGCCGACCACCAAGTTGTCGAAGACCGTGTCGCGGCTGAAAACCACAGTTAATTGAAAGGTGCGGGCGATTCCTTGGCGAGCGACGGCAAAAGGTTTCAGGTTGGTAATCTCCTCTCCCCTGAAAATAATCTTTCCTCCGGTGGGCGGATGAAATCCGGTAATGAGGTTGAAGATGGTGGTCTTGCCCGACCCGTTCGGCCCGATGATGCTAAAGATCTCCCCCTGCCGGATGTGGAAGTCCACTCCGTCCACCGCCCTCAGGCCTCCGAAATCCTTGCAAAGTTCTCTGACCTCGAGCAGCACCGGAGTCATCTCGCCCCCCTTCCCGAAACCTTCCGCCATACCATCTGGGCCCCTCCCATGATTCCTCCGGGGAGAAAAATGATGGTGAGGACCAGCAGGAATCCGTAGGCCACCAGCCGCGGGACGGAAACCCCGTGCAGGAGCTCGCTGGCCACCGTCAGGAGGAAAGCCCCGATTAAAGGCCCGCCCAGGGTACCCAGGCCCCCGATCATACAGAAGATCAGGAACTCGAAGGTGATGTGGTAATCGGAAATCTCCGGGCTCAAAAACCCGATGTAGGAGGCATAGAGAACCCCCGCCAGCCCGGCAAAGACGGTGCTAATCAGGAAGGATACGAGCTTGGTCCTCATGGCATTGATTCCAATGGATTCGGCCAGCTCTTCATTCCCGCGGATGGCCATGAAGGATCGGCCCACCATGGAATGAACGATGCGGTAGATGACCAGGAGCGTCAGGAGGAGAAAGATCAGGACCAGGTAGTAATAGGAAGGCATAGAAGTAAAAGGAAGGTGTCCCCCAAAGGGAAGCGGGATGGGCTCAGGCCGGGGAATCCCCAAAAGTCCGCGGGCTCCTTCGGTCAGCTCCTCCCAGCTGTCGATGATCACGGTTACGATCACATTGAAGCACATGGTTCCGATGGCGAAGTAAGAGCCTTTGGTTCGAAGGGCCAGGATGCCGATGAAGAATCCCAAGGCCGCCGTGATCAGGCAGGCCAAGACTAGAGCCGGCCAGAAATTCATCCCTCCTTTCAGGATGAGCAGGCCCGCGCTGTAGGCCCCAATGCCGAAAAAGGCCCCGTGGGCCAGGTTGACCTGTCCGGTGTACCCCATGATCAGGTTCATGGAGGTGGCCGCCATCCCCCAGATGCAGCACAGGATCAAGATGTGGAGATAAAACCGGCTGGTCACGAAGAAGGGAATGGCGAATGCCAAGAGGACCAGGAGAAGAAGGACCGGGCGCCTCATCCTTTCCCCCCGAACAGGCCGGTGGGCCGGATGGCCAGGACGGTCACGAGAACCCCGAAAGAGAAGACCTCATGGTAGGCGGTGCTGATATAGCCCCCGCTCAGGCTCTCCACCAAACCCAAAAGGAATCCTCCGATGATCGCCCCGGGGATGCTGCCCATCCCGCCCAGGATGATGATGACGAATGCCTTCAGGATGACCGGCCCGCCCATGCCCGGATGGACCAGATGAATCGGGGCGATCAGGCTGGCGGCAGCCGCGGCCAGGGCCGTTCCCAGGGCAAAGACCATCATCCGCACCCGTTTCACGTTGATGCCCATGAGGCGGGCCCCTTCCATATCCTGGGCCGTGGCTTCGATCGTCGCCCCCACAACGGTCTTTTTAATGAAAAGATGCAATAACACAATCAAGGTCACGGTGACCAGAATAATGATGATTCGCTGCCAGGTGATGGTAGTGCCCATCACCTGGACGACCTGGGCATGCACCGGCGGGAACCGTTTAAAATCCGGCCCAAAAAGATACAGGGCGCCATCCACGAAAATAAAGATCATCCCGATGGCGGCAATAAAGGAGTTCAGGGGAGATTCCCCCATGAGAGGCCGGTAAACCAGCCTCTCCATCACGACCCCGATCAACGCCAGAGCCATCATGGAAAGGATCATGGCCAGCCAGAAATTCAGGCCCGCGGAGGTGGCCAGGAGGAAGGTCACATAGGCCCCGGCCATGTACAGGGCGCCGTGGGTGAAGTTGGGAATATGCAGGATCCCATACTCCAGGGTCAAGCCGAGGGCTACCAGCGAGTACACGCTCCCCAGCATGATTCCGTTCAGCACCTGCTGGATAAAAAGAGACATCTACGTTCTCTGCGCCATGCTCTATGCGGTTTCTATTTCGGCGTCCACGCCGCGCCGTACTTCTGGTACCATGGGCCCGGGTCGATGCTCAGAGGCTGGGCGAACTTTCCTTCGGCAATCTCCATGGCGAAATAGCCGGAGATGAACTGGCCTTCTTTGGTCATACTGTGGATTCCGCGAATGGCGTGCTTTCCCACCGGAAGGACCCCCGGGATGGCGGCCATGATCTTGCCCAGGTCCTTGACGGTTCCGGCCTTTTTCATGGCCTCGGCAAAGATGTACATCACTTCGTAGTTGAAGGCCGATTCCGATGTGGGGATGGTCTTGACTCTCTGTTGATGCTTCTTTGAATACTCCTGCATGAGCGGAAGGGGCATCATGGCCACGGGGCAGACTCCCACACTGGGGGTTAGGGTCTTCAAAGGGGCCACCTTCTCCATTTCGTCCAATTTGCACTGGGAGCCCAGCATAAACCCGCCCTTGAACCCAAGCTCGCGGGCGCTGGAGATGATCATGGCCGACGGCTCGGACGGGCCATAGAGAAAAATGGCATCGGGCTTGGCCGCCAGGACCTTGGTCAAATAAGGATAGAAATCGGTTACCTTGCCGTAATCCGCGGGGGCATTGGCCACGATTTCCCCCCCCATATCCTTCCACAGAACTTCAAATATTTTTTCGGCCATCTTGGCCGCTTCATGGGTCCCGCAGAGAAGGGCCCCCTTTCTCCATCCTTTTTTCCATCCGATTTCCATGATCCCGTAATTGTAAAATCCCATGGACATGGGCGCCTTGACCAGCCATTTGTTCCCCAGCTGGAGGATGGCGGTATTATCGGTGTAGCCATGGACGATGAAACCCTCCTGTTCGTTGAACTTCAGCATCCCCAGGATACCGCCGGCGTGCGGGCAAAAGATGAAAGGCGGCTTGTAAAGTTCCACGAACCGCCGGGCGTTGGTGACCGCATCGGCCGGTCGGTATCGGTCGTCAAGGAAATTCACTTTGAAGGTATAGGTCTTTCCAGCGACGGAAATGCCCCCGGCCTCATTCATCTCGTCCACCGCCATCTTTAAACCATCGAGGTTGTTCTGGCCGTACTTGGCCGCTCCACCGCTCAGCGGGCCGGTATATCCCACGTTGATGACCTCTGCGGCGCCTGCGGGAAGAACACTGAGAACCCAGATAAACCCGAGCAGCCCCGCCCAGGAAAACTGAAAAGATAAAATCCTTATCCTCTTCATGATAACCTCCTTCATCGCGAATGCAGTAGATTTTCCGCCTGTCCCTTAAAGAGCCCTCCCTTCAGGCTGGATTTCCCCGATTCGATGAGTGGATGGAATCGAAAAAAACGGCGCCCTTCTCCATCCGAATCAATTTGTTTTTTACCCGGACGAGAAAATTTTCCTGTCCGATCTTAACAATCCGGAATAGTAAGTCAAGAGAATTATTTGATCGCTTTTCTCTTCTCTTCCATCTCGAGGTCGAGGTTTTTCAGCTTCTCCACCGTCTCTTTCATCTTTTCATTGGCCTCTTTCAGGCTGCGGCTGGTTCGCTCTAGGGCCTCCACCTGGGCCTGCAATTTTTCCAGGGCGGCCTGGGATTCCTGATTCTTTCTCACCTGTAAAGCCAGGGATTTTCTCTTTCCCTCGTTTTCCTGGGTCAATCTTGCCAGCCGTTCCTTCAAGGTGGCCGTCTCCTTTTCCCGTCTTTCCATCTCCCGGAGGGCGAAAACCCAATTTTGAATTTCTTCGGTATGCCGGTCCGCTCCCCTTGCGCTCAGGTAGGCCTCGAATTCCTGGAGTGCTTTTCCATAGTTCAAAAGCGGGTTCCGATGGTTCAGGTAGAGATGGGCCAGTTCCAGCCGGCTTTCCGCCCTGACCTGGGGGTCTTCGTGGTATCGGGTCCGCTCCTCCAGACGAAGGGTTTCCCGCCTGAATTCCTCCCCCGATTGGGGACCATATTTCACGCTGCAGCTGGACGAAGCGAACATCATGAGGGTCATAACCAGGCAGATGGCCTTCTGACCTCGGTGACTCATAACTTCTCCTGGGGTTGGGGAAAAAGATTAAGTCCTGTCTTGGGGAGCGTTGTCCCGTCGCTTATCGACCACACAGACCGACTGGGAAAAGGTCTTGGCGAAATTTTTCATTTCGGCGGCGATTTCCCCCACCTGAATGTGGCTCTTCAGCTTCCGCTGCTGGTTGGTAACCACGGCAATGGACAGGGTCATGATGGGAAAGGAAACCACCTGCCCTTTCCGGGTGGTTCCCTGGATATATCCTTTCTGCCGGTCTTCCGGATCGTAAAAGGTTTGGATCTTGCGGTCGAAGGCCTCGATGACCGCTTTGCCGATTCTCTCGTGGCGTCCCGGGCGGGTGATCAGGACAAAATCATCCCCCCCGATGTGGCCGATAAAATCACCCTCCCCCCCGTGTTCCCGGACCGCCTCCCGGATGATCTCCGCAGTGGCCAGGATGACCTCGTTTCCCCGGGCGTAACCGTACCGGTCATTGAAACCTTTGAAATGGCGCAGGTCAAAGAGGCAAAAGGCCAGGGGGGCGTCCTCTGCCAATCTGGCTTTCAAAACTTCCTCGATGGCCACCCCGCCGGGAAGACGGGTGAGCGGGTTGGCATCCAGGTACATCTCCTCCAGCTTCTTCAACCGGCCGGCCATTTCTTTAAAGGCCTTGGACAGGTCTCCCAACTCGTCTCCGCTCTGGACGGTAGGAAGGTCGTCGAACCTTCCCTCGGAAATCTCCCTCGTGGAAAGCTTCAATTGATGAATCGGCCCGGAGATGTTCCGGGTGATGATCATGGTGACCAGGATCCCCAGGAGAATTCCGACCACACTCAGCCCGGCGGTCACGCGAAAGGCCCAATGGCCGATTTCCGCAATCTTCTGGTTTTTTTCCATCTGATCGCGCTTGGCCGACCAGGAGATTTTCTTCACCAGCTGGAGGAGGGCTTCCTGCTTCTCTTTCGCCTGAACCTCCAGCTGCTTAGCCTTGGGTATGGATGATGGCGAAGCCTTGAATCCTTCCTGGAGAAACCAGGAATACTCCTCATGAAGGGCGGTCAAGGACTCAACGGGAAGGCGCTCCGGCTGGGGAAGATTCTTAAGCTGGAGAATCAAATTCTTGAACTCCTCGTTCCTCTTCCAGAAGAGGGAGGTCACCTCGGGACTTTGGAGGATGATCGAACGGCCGGTGTAAAGTTCCTGGGCGAGCAGATTTTCCGCCATTTTCTCGCAAATTTCCATGAGGGGGATGTCCCTCTGGGTAATATTGTGGTTAATCTTGTTCACCTGATCCAAGCTGGATAATGCAAACAGGGCAATCAGGAAGGTGATCACCCCATAAGAGAGAAAACCCAGCAGCAGCTTTTTTCCGATGCTGAGCCGCATTAATTTCTGGATCGTCTCCTTCATGAATACCCCACGCTGATTCCGATCCACGGAAAATCCAGTAAGCTTTTTGAAGACCCGTTCGGTGATTATACCCTAAAACCTTTATCCCACCCAACGGATTTCCTGGAAGAAGGCTATTTCCCCCCGAGCCGCTGACGGGTGACAGGCCCCGGGTCGGAGAAAAGGATATAAAAAGTCAAGTCCATATGAGGCTGGAGAGCGATTTGACAATCCCCCCAGGCCGATGATAAGCATGAAATTCGAATCCGGATTTGTTTCCCCGAAACGGCTCCGATTTTCAGACGGTTCCGGTCCCAGGGGCGATCACCTAGAATCCTTTGATCCATACCATTTGCGGAGGGGAAAACATGAGTTTCGAATTCAGCGACGAAGTCAGGGCCATCCAGGATATGGCCGCGAAGTTTGCCCAGAAGGAAATTCTGCCCACCGTGGCCCAAGCCGAGAAGAACCATGAGTTTCAGCGCGACCTGGTCAGGAAAATGGGGGAACTGGGCTTTTACGGCTGTCCCCTGCCCGAAGAGTACGGAGGTTCCGGCCTGGGCTTTCTGGCTCATGCCGTGGTGACCGAGGAGATTTCCAAGGTCAGCGGGTCGTTGCGTGCCCCCTTCAACATGCAGACCATGGGAACAGCCCGGGAAATCTACCAGTACGGCAATGAAGCCCAGAAGAAAAAATACATTCCCCGCATTCTTTCCGCCGAGCTCCTGGGCTGCATCGGGATCACCGAACCCAACGCCGGATCGGATGTGGGGGCGATCAAGACCAAGGCCTTCAAAAAGGGAGACTTCTACATCCTAACGGGTTCCAAGAACTGGATCACCTACGCCCAAGTCGCCGATGTGGGCATCCTCTATGCCTACACAAACCCCGCGGTCAGGTATAAAGGACTTTCGGCATTTATCGTGGAGATGAAATGGGCAGGAATCAAGACCGGGCCCTCAGCCGAAAAACTGGGTTGGAACGCCTGTCCCACGGGGGAAATATTCTTCGAAGACGTCCAGGTCCCGGCGGAAAACCTGCTGGGCGAGGAGGGCCGGGGGTTTGAATATGTCATGGGGAGCCTGGACAACACCCGCCTGACCGCTGCCGCCGGAGCGGTGGGCGTGAGCCAGGGGCTGATCGATGAAGCGGTAAATTACGCCAAGGCCAGGGAGCAGTTCGGTAAACCCATAGGCCAATACCAGATGGTCCAGGAAGAACTCGCCCGGATGATCGTGGAGACCGAGGCTGCCCGCCTTCTCACCTACCGGTGCGGCTGGCAGAAGGACAAAGGAGTACGGAATACTCTCGAGACCTCCATGGCCAAGTACTACGCCTGCGATGTGGCCTCCCGGGTCGCCGACGGGGCCCTGAGAATCCTGGGGGCCTACGGCTACTCCACCGAGTACCCGGTGGAACGGCTCTTCCGGGATGCCAAGCTCTACCAGATCCTGGAAGGTTCGGCGAACATCCATAAAATGATCATCGCCAACGATGCCCTTGGATACCGGAAGGCGAACCGGTAGCTCAATGGAATTGCGGATTGCGGAATCATTATAAATTGGCTGCGGTCCCAATGTGCACCCGTCACTTATTCTTAAACTGGCCACAATTTGGGGAAAGAATTTTTCGAGAAATTAGGGATGAAGGAACAGCCTTCATGAGGAGGAAAGATGATTCCACTGGAAGGAAAGATTGCTCTGGTCACCGGGGGAAGCCGGGGGATCGGGCGGGC
>JACAEW010000088.1 GCA_013388675.1 Syntrophaceae bacterium
ATCCAAAGGATTGCGCCTCTTCTTTTTCTGGCGGGCGCACCCGGGGTGCAGAAGGGCGCACGCCATGCCGATACCAAGCGGTTGGCCTTTCTCCTGGGCGATTCCAAACCCCATTCGGGGGGCGGTACTTGTTTGTCCCTTATCCGGCCCGGATTCCCCTGGAAAAATGGCTTCAAGAGGCGGGACTCCAGGAAAGCGGTTGGGGAGAGTCATCGGGTGCCTTGTCTTCCATGCGGCCACCGGGGGCGTTTCATGAATTGCCCATAAAAAACCTGGATCTGAGGCCTGGAGTCTGGTGTCGGAGTCAATCTTTCCACTTCAGGGGATTGAAGTTCGTCTGCCGGTCATAATAATCTTCCCCCTCAGCGCGCTTCAGGTAATTCACGGCGAGATAGGTAAATGGGGTTACAAGCGCTTCGTAGGCGGATTTTACCAGCCATTGGGCTAGGATCAGTTCTCCCAGGGCCACATTCGGCATCGTTCCATAGAAAGCAAAGGAGATGAAGACCGCCGAATCGGCAAACTGCCCCACGATCGTGGAACCGATCGTGCGAAGCCACAGATGCCTTCCCCGGGTGGCAATTTTCATCTTGGCCAGCACGAAGGAGTTTAAGAATTCCCCTATCAAGTAGGCGATGAATGAAGCGGCTAATATGCGGGGGGTGAAACCGAACACCGCTTGATAGGCTTGTTGGGAGCTAAGCGGAGAGTCGAAAAGTCCCAGCTTCCAAAAGGGGGCCGGCGGAATTTCAATGGAGAGCCAGATGGCGATCACCGCCAAGAGATTGCAGCCGAACCCGATCCAGATGACCCGCCGGGCCCTGGCGTAGCCGTACACTTCAGTTAGGATATCCCCGAAGATATAAGAAAGCGGGAAGATCAGGATGGCCGCAGAAAGGGTCACCGGTCCTATGGCAACGATCTTGACCGCGATGATGTTGGCGATGATCAGGCTGGTGACGAATCCCGCGGCAATGAGAGGAAGCCAGCGTTGGGGGGGCATGTTATTTTCGGTGCTCCGCCTGAACGGTGATGGAAATCCCGCCTCGAACCGAGAATTCAGCCGTCACTTTGCACCAGCGGGGGTCCAGAACCTTTACCAGGTCATCCAGGATCGAGTTGGCCACGTGCTCGTGGAAGGCCCCTTGATTGCGAAAGGACCACAGATAGAGTTTAAGCGACTTGGACTCCAGGATCTTTCGGTCGGGTATATACTGAATGGTCAGCCTTGCGAAATCCGGCTGCCCGGTCGCCGGGCAAACGCAGGTGAACTCCTCCGTTTTCAAGGTTACCACATAATCCCGGCCGGGATGATGGTTGGGAAAAGTCTCCAGCTTTTTTCTCGGCCTGGCCCCGCGGCCCAGCAAGGTCAGCCCTTTCAGGTCAGATTTCTCCGTTAACTTTGACATGGGCGCATTCCCCTTTCCTCCCGGTGAAGCCGCTTTCCCACCTGGAAGGGATAGCGGCCGTTGGATTCCATTATACTGGAAACGAATCGCCCAGGGGACGAATTCATTTCTCTTACCCGGGTCGGGGGTGCCCCCATAGTCAAAAAGATCACTCCCCATAGGTTTTCCCCGAAAAATAAAAAAATTATAAATTACCAAAGGTTAAAAACCATAAACCGGACTTTCCTTATCTTTTTCCGCCCCCGTGATTCTCTCAAGACCAGTAGATCATTTCATTTTCCTTAATTTTCTGACTTTTGCTGTTGCCCTTTGCGGACAACTATTCAAGTTTTTACAAAACTTGTCGAATTTATTTTTAAAAATCAATTTCGCCAAATAGTCTCCACCCCGGGCCCCCAGCTCCTTTTTCCCCTATTTTGGGCCCGATTTAGATTGGAAGCCGGTATAGGAACGATTTTTGCAGAAAAAAGAATGCTTTCCTAGGTTTTTATGTCCATTCAAGGGTTCAATGGAACAAGCTGGACGAAGAGATTTTACTCCTGCATTTTCAGGAATCGGACTGAAGAAGATCGCCCGGGCTTTGAAGACCCGCGCAAACAGAATCTATCTCTCCCTGTTTTTGGTAGCCCCGATAGTCTCCGGCGGATTTTGGTTAGGCCAGTACGTCTATGGTTTCTACGATGAAGGATGCAAGGCCTCCTTCCAGGAATGGATGGGATTCACCAGCCTTCTCTTTACCTGCCTGTTTCTCGGAGCGGTAGGCTGTATAGGCCTTTACATCCGCTCTCAGAGGAAACAGGCCCGAGGAAATAACCGTTCTCCAATGAAGCCATTAGCCCTGACCCATGATCTGGATTTATTGGCCCCGAATTCCCGCGAGTTGATTCTTCTTTTGGATCAACCAAGGGAATCTTCCCCGGAAACGAATACCGGTATTGAAACTCTTCGGGTTTCCCCGGACGCCGGCCTCCTGTCAAGCCATTCAAAGACCCCCCCTCTTGGCCCAAACGGGCCTTCAACCTGCCCTGTCCTAGGGGGAGCGACCGGAATAGAAGGCCGGGTCGAGGAGAGCTCGCCTTTCCCGGAAGACACCGTTCATCCAACGGGAAACCCAAAAATCCTGGAAACGGAAGGCCGCAAGGCTTATTTAAACATGATCCAGGACATCGAAAATACGGAGCGGGCGCTGAACGAAACCGAACGGAATATCGCCAAGAGAAGATACCGCATCGTTTCCGAATTTGCCTCGGATTGGAACTACTGGCAGGGACCGGATAAAAATATGCTCTATGTCTCCCCCGCCTGCCAGGAGATTACCGGTTATCCCTCCGAGGAGTTCTTCAAGGTCCCTGGCTTGCTGGATTCCCTCATTCACCCGCAGGATCGGGCCCTGTGGGCCGCCCATAACCGGGAGGAGCTGGCGGAAAAAAACCCCGGCCCCTTGGAGTTTCGCATCCTGAATCGGGATGGAGAAATCCGCTGGATCAGCCATTTCTGTAAACCCGTTCATGACCACCAGAATGGAACTTTTCTGGGAGCCTGCGGCAGCAACCGGGATATTACCAGCCAAAAGCGGGCGGAAGAAGAGGTGCGGATCAAGACCCAGGAGCTGCTGCGCTCCAACGCCGAACTGGAGCAGTTCGCCTACGTGGCCTCCCATGACCTTCAGACCCCTCTGCGGGCGATCTCCGGTTATCTGAATCTTCTGACCAAACGGTGCGAGGGGAAGCTGGATGGAGAGGCGGACCGGTTTATTCAGCGGACCCATGAGAACGTTCTGCGCATGCAGCGGCTCATCCAAGACCTTCTCGCCTTTTCGCGGCTGACCACCCGGGCCCGTCCCTTTGAGCCCACGGACCTCAACCAGGTCTTGGGGGAGGTCCTCGAAATGCTTCAGCCAACAATCGAAGAGAGCCGGGCGAAGATTACCCGTGGGCCCCTTCCCACGATTCGGGCGGACTACAGTCAGTTTCTCCAGCTTTTCCAGAATCTCATCGGAAATGCTCTCAAATTCCGGGATACTCGGCCGCCGGAAGTTCATATCGATGCCCAGCGGGTTGAGCGGGCCTGGCTCTTTTCGGTAAAGGATAACGGGATCGGGATCGACCCTCAGTATGCCGACCGGATTTTTCTCATTTTTCAAAGACTCCATCCCGTGGATCAATATCCGGGCACCGGGATCGGCCTGGCCATATGCAAGAAGATCGTGGAACGGCATGGGGGCCGGATTTGGGTGGAGTCCAAACCGGGAGAAGGGGCGAATTTCCTGTTTTTCATCCCTGACTCCGGAGGTTTTCGGTCATGAATTCGGCGAGGGGGGGACGCCCCATTCAGATTCTATTGGCCGAGGATAACCCCGATGATATCGAACTAACGGTCGAGGCCCTCAAGGACAGCCGGGTGAGAAATCGGCTGATCGTCGTCAAGGACGGGGAAGAGGCCATCTCGTACTTGCAAGCCAAGGGGAAATATCAAAATGCCATCCGCCCGGATTTGATTCTGCTGGACCTGAACATGCCCAAAAAGAACGGCCGGGATGTGCTCCGGGAGATTAAGAACGACCCCAAGCTGAAGAGGATTCCGGTGGTGATCCTCACGACCTCTCAGGCAGAGGATGACATTGCCCATACCTATGACCTCCATGCCAACTGTTACATAACCAAACCTTTAGACTTTAACCAATTTTTGAGAGTGGTAAAATCTATAGAGGATTTCTGGTTGACCGTGGTGAAACTGCCGCCACAATGAAAAAACGATCGGGACGCAGATGAACGCAGATTTTCAGGATGCGATCAAGCCATAAAGATTTTTCCGCGTTTATCTGCGTAAATCTGCCTCCCCTGAAATAAAAAAGATGAAACCGTCCATTAAAATCCTTTTGGTAGAGGATAATCCTTACGACGCCGAATTGCTCCGGGAGATGCTCCTGGGAGTTTCAACCGTGCAGTTTGAATGGGTCCATGTAACGCTCCTGGGGGATGCCCTGAAACGCCTCCGGGAGGATACCTTCGACGCCATCCTCCTGGACCTTTCCCTTCCCGACAGCCTGGGGCAGGAAACCCTGGCCAAGGCCTACGCCCAGGCCCACGACACGCCCATCGTGGTCTTAACCGGCCATTCCGACGAGGCGATGGCCATCCGAACGGTCCACCAGGGCGCGCAGGATTACTTGGTGAAGGGCCAGGTCGACGGCCCCACACTGGTCCGGGCCATCCGGTACGCCATCGAGCGTCACCGCCTGATCACGGAACTCGACCGGGGCCGCCAGGAACAACTGAGAATTAAGGACCAGTTTTTGTCCCACGTGTCCCACGAGCTCCGATCGCCCCTGGCCGTGATTCACCAGTTTGTGACCATTCTCCTGGACCGGCTGGGAGGCGACCTCTCGCCCGAACAGAACGAGTATTTGGAGATCATCCTGCGCAACGTCAATCAACTTCGCAAGATGATCGAGGATTTGCTGGAGGTAACCCGGGCGGAAACGGGCAAGCTCACCCTTCATCCCCAGTTGACGCCTCTCGACGAATTGATTGTCGAGGTCCTCGGCACTCTCCGGATTGCCGCCGCGGGAAAAAGGATCGCCCTGTCGGAAGAGGTCTCCGGAGACCTGCCCTTAGCCTACGCCGACCCCAACCGCGTCCGGCAAATTCTGATGAACCTCATCGACAACGCCATTAAATTTACGCCCGAAGGCGGGAGCATCACCGTTCGAGCCGATCTGTCCCCGGAAGACCCTCATTTTATCCAGGTAGCGGTGGCCGATTCGGGATGCGGGATCAGCGAAGAGGACAGCCAAAAGATCTTTGAATCCATGTACCAGGCCAAAGATTCGGCCTCCCTGAGCCGCAAAGGCCTGGGTCTCGGCCTTTTTATCTGCAAAGAGTTGGTATCCCGCCACGGGGGACAAATTTGGGTAAAAAGCCAAAAAGATAGGGGAAGCACCTTCTTCTTCACCCTGCCCATCTTTTCCCTGTCGCAGCAACTGGGCCCCATCCTCCACTCCAGGAACCTGCAACTGGGCTCCATCGCCCTCATCACCGTGGAGGTTTTTTCCCCCTCCAAACGGGCACTGACCAAATCGGATGAAGGGATCCTCTGGGAAGTAGGAAGTATTCTCAAGCACTGCACCCTGATTGACAAGGATTTCCTGCTCCCCCGAATGGCCCCCACCAAATGGAAAGAATTCTTCTTTATCATCGCCTTTGCCCAAAAACAGGGAGCCGAAATTCTTCAACAGCGGATCCGGGAGCAATTCAGCCGTTACGAAAAACTCGAAGAGGCAGGACTGGAAGCGGCCATCTCTTCGCGGATCTTCGAGATTTCAGCCAAGGGAGAGGGTCTTGGGGGAGAGTCGTTCATCAAGGACCTGACCCGGAGCGTGAAAGACCGGATCCGGAAGGCCTTTCAAGAGGAGGCAACATAATGGGGAAGAAGATCCTTGTAGTGGACGATGACAAGGATTTGCTTTACGGAATGAAGGTTTGGCTGCGGGCCAATGGATTTCATGTCTTCTTCGCCATGGACGGCCCGACGGCGATCGCCGCGGCCCAAGCGGAAAGGCCCGACCTGATTCTTCTGGACATCGGCCTGCCCGGCGGGGACGGGTATATGATCATGGCCCGGCTAAGGAGCCTGACGCCTCTGGCGCATATTCCCATTTTAGTCATGAGCGCCCGGGATGCCACCACCCACGAGAAGAAGGTACGGGAAGCGGGGGCAGAGGGATTTTTCCAGAAACCCTTCGACAGCCGGCACCTTCTGTCCGCAATCCAGAAAGCCCTGGGGGTCAAACCGGTCGCTCAAAACACGGAAAGGGATTCCCCCCCCAAAACCCCCATCGAGCCCAAGGCGAAAAAAATATTGATCATCGACGATGATCGGGACCTCCTTCGAGGATTTCGGCTCCGCTTGACCTCCTGCGGGTTCGACGTTCAAATCGCCCCCGATGCGATCCTCGCCATGCAAATGGCTCTCCAATTCAAGCCCGACCTGATTCTCTTGGACATCGGCCTGCCCGGCGGGGACGGCTACCTCACCATGACCCGCCTGCGGTCCCATATGCATCTGGCTCAAGTCCCGATCATCATTCTGACCGCCGGAGATGCATCGATTCACCGGGACCGGGCCCTGAAAGCTGGCGCCGTGGCCTTCTTCCAGAAACCCATCGAGAACCAGCAGCTTCTGGCCGCCATCTACAGCGCCCTGGGAGAAACCAAGACAAGCCCGGCGGTCCTCAGTCCTCTCTCCCATCCGCTTCAAGCCGCTCGATGATTCCATCTTCCACGTCCGCGGGCAGAATCAGCCAAATCTTCAGAGGATGGGGGAAGGAATTCCCTTCCAGAGAGTCGGCGAGAAGCCTAACAAAGCGCCTCTTCTCCAGAGAACCGTGCTTGGTTCCCAGGAAGGGCAGGCCGATCGATCGCAGTCCTCGCCGCTCCGCCTCCTGAAAAATGTTCTTCAAGGCCTGCCGAATCCATTCCTCTTTCCACGTGGGCTCCTGATCGAGGTCGTGAACCACCGCCAGGAAGCGAAGGGGCGAGCCTTCGTAAACCGCCACACTCCCGGGCTTCTCCGGTTCCATTCCAAAAGCCTCGGTCAGGATCACCACGGGGTGATCATTCGATTCGATTTTCGTCCCTTCGGCGCTCAGGACGAGGAAGGTGTCCTCTTCCCAAACGACTGCTTCCACCGGGAAAGGGGCATCGCCCTCGGGGGCTGCAGTGACCCGGATTGACCCGAAGGATATATTGGACCCACGCCCGCCTTGAATCAGGCTGAATTTGGATTTTCGATTCGTGGTCATTTTTCTAAGATGCCTTCCAGCTTGGCGCTAGTCCATTCTTCATTCTTTTTTTCACAACGAGGAAGAAAAGGGAATTTTTTGTTCGGCCAGGATTTTTTCTGCGGCCAGTACTCCGCGATACTGCGCTTCCTCAAAGATGGAAAAGCCGCTTAGATCAGAATGGGCAAAAAATATATTCCCGTGTGGGTGAGCCGCCCGCCTGCGGGCCTCCCCCCAGATGAACCCTACCCTTGGCTGCACCATGGCATGGCCCCACCGAAATATGTCCAGGTTAGAGATCAGGTCCCGGATGTTGGGATGGGCCGGGGAGAGATCGCGGATGATGAATTCCGCCCACTCTTTCCATGACATCTGGAGGAGGCGGGTTCTTTCTTGCATTGGAGAACCCTCGACCATCGCATAATAATAAGTCAGGACCGTCTTCGGCAGGTGCGTGGCCAGGCTCTGGTGGGTGGCCACTACATATCCGAGGGACGGACTGTTATAGATCACATTGTCCCAGGCCAGGGACATCCCGGAATCTTCCCGGGGAATCGAACTCAGGCTCAAATTCGCAACCATCCAGGGGCTGTACTGAAACTCTTTCAAGTAGGAGGAGTCGGTCCGGTTGTTTCCCTCGATCAGGTAGGGGGCGAAAATTCGGGGACAGGAGCAGACGACCTGATGGGCGTGAATCCGGGTGGAAGTATTTTCAACCGGATCGTAATAATCCACCCGGACTTCTTTTCCTGTATCCTCCAAGCGATAGACGAGAGAATGGGTCCTGATTTTGGGCCTCAGTTTATTCTCAAGTTTCTTGACGATCCAGCCGTTTCCTTCCGGCCAGGTCAGGACGGTTGAATCATCCGAATCTCCGGCCTCATCGCGGCTGCAAAAATAGTGAAGGCCCGCCCAGGCCGAGACTTCGCCATAATGGCACCCGTAGTCGTCGCGGCAGGCATAATTGGCGTACCAGTGAAGAGGGGGCGAATCCAGACCTTGCTGGGTCAGAAATTCCCGCATGGAAATCCGGTCGAGGGCCAGCAGGTCCGAATCCCGGGAACTCATCTCCATGGGGATGGCAAAGGCTTTTCGGCCGTCCTTTCCCCGCCGCCTTTTGAACTCAAAGACGATCTCTTTAAACTTTTGAAAATGGTCCAAGTCCTTTCGGGTCGCCCCTAAAACCGGCAGAAGCCCTTCCTGCCACCGGCCATGGATATAGAGTCTCTCCTGGGGCGAAAAACAAAGGTATTTTTCTTGGTAGGCCGGCTTCCCCCCCGCGGTGCGTCCCTCAATCACCCCCAATTCCTCAAATAGCTCCCCGACCGCCCGGGACTCTTCGGTGGGCAGCGGCACATAATGGGCTCCCCAGGGATAGGGACCGATGGCATTTTCCCCCGACCGGGAAACTCCCCCCACTTCGGGTTCGAGTTCCAGAATCTCAAACTCCTGGAATCCGGCCTTGCGCAGCTTCCAGCCGGCGGAAAGCCCCGCGATCCCCCCTCCCACGATTATCACCGGGACTCTGCGCTCGTTGGCAGGTCTTGGAAAGTCTCCCTTCAAAAGCCGGTGGCCCAGATCGTAGGAGGGACCGACGATCTTCCCGCCGAAAGGCAGGGCCTCGGGGCCGCTTTTCCGGTCCCCCGGAATTCTCGAGAGGGCCAGGGCAGAGAGAAGCCCGGCGGATGAAAGAAGAAATCGCCGTCGGGTCACTAATCGGTCACCTTTTGCCATTCGGCCTCGTAATACTGCACCAGCACTTGGTTATTCAGGCGGTTTATCTCCGCCGGCACCGGGGCCATGTCCCTGGGGAAGTGAAAGAAACCAAGAGCCGTCTCCGGGGTAAGAAATTTCAGGCTCGGAAGGTACCGGTCCGGGATCCGGTAAGGGTGTTTGGAGGCGATCACGAAACCCCACTCTCCGAAGGAGGGGACGTACACGTGGTAGGGAGTCGTTCGGAAACCGGCACTCTCCAGAGTTTTCACGATGGACCAGAAGGAACGGCGGGCGAAAAGGGGTGAAGTGGCCTGGACGACCGCCAATCCCCGGTCCGAAAGGCAGCGGTGCAGTTGATGGTAAAAAGCCGTGGTATAGAGCTTGCCCAGGGAGTAATTGCTGGGATCGGGAAAATCGACGGCCACAAAATCAAAGAATTCCCGGTTTTCCTCCAACCAGAGGAATGCGTCGGCATTGATGATTCTCACCTTGGGGGAATTGAGGGAGTTCTCGTTCAGGCGGGTGAGAACCTCGTGGCGGGAAAACAGGCGGGTCATCTCCGGGTCCAGGTCCACCAGGGTCACGGTCTCCACGGAATCGTATTTCAGGACCTCCCGGACGGCCAGGCCGTCCCCCCCGCCGAGGACCAAGGCGCGCCGCGGTTCCTTCAGGGATTGCAGCCCGGGGTGAACCAGGGCTTCGTGGTAGCGGTACTCGTCGCGGGAGCTGAATTGGAGGTGGTTGTTCAGGAAGAGCCGAACATCGTCCTTCCACCGGGTGATGACGATCCGCTGATAGGGGGAGGATTTGGCGTAGATGATCTCATCGGAATAGAGCCCCCCTTCGGCCACGTCCGTGAGCCGCTCGGCATAAACCAGGCCGCCCCCGAGCAGGATAACCGCCAAGAAACATTGAACCAGCAGGTACCGCACCCGGGATAGCTGGTGGCGGAAAAGCCAGGCGATTCCCGCGGCGACCAGGACGTTCATCAACCCGAAAAGGAGGGCGGTCCGCATCACTCCCAGCCGGGGGGCCAGCAGAATGGGGAAGAGGAGGGAAGCGGCCAGGGCCCCGATATAGTCGAAGGTGAGGACCTGGGCGACCAGGTCCTTGAACTGAAGCCGATCCTTGAGAATGCGCAGAAGGAGCGGGATTTCAAGCCCTACCAGGATGCCGATGATGGTCACGAGAAAATAGAGAAGGGGCTTCAGGCTCTGGGCATAGGAAAAAGACAGGAAAAGGGCGGTTGCAGAAAAACCCCCGATGACCCCCACCAGGAGTTCGATGGCGATTAATTTCGCCACCAGCCCTTTACCGATGAACCGGGAAAGGTAGGACCCGATCCCCATGGCGAAAAGGTAGGTGCCGATGACCGTGGAAAACTGGGTGACCGAATCCCCCAGGAGGTAACTGGCGAGCGTTCCCGCGACCAGCTCATAGATCAAGCCGCAGGAGGCGATAATGAAGACGGAAAAAAGGAGGGCGTAGGTCATGGGCCTGAAGCCCCAGTCAGACCGATGAAGCTTCAGCCATGGATTGCGGCGGCCACGATGATGCAGATACCGATGGCGATCGCCCCCACCACCACGGCCAGGGCCGTGTTCTTCTCTTCAATGATCTCCTTCCAAAGCTGGTAGGGGGTGAATCGATCGATGATCAGAAAGGAGACCCAGAAAACCAGCACCCCGACGAAGGAATACACCAAGGAACTGACAAACGCCCCGAGTTTTACCTGGTCAACCATTTTCCCTCCCACTCAGAAAATCCGAATTTCGAAGCCCGAAATCCGAAACTCATGTTTAAAACTTAAGGCCCTTAAGGACACTGGAGCGCACTCGAGGCGCTGGTTTTTATACCTTGACCCATTCCAACCTCTAGGCGCTTAGCGCCTCATTTATACAAACCTGTTGGTAAGAAAACGATATCCATTCTGCCGTGCAGCTGCAAGGGCGGTTCGCGAACCGCCCCCGCGAACGTTTGCGGGGAAGCCTCTTTTTCCGCGCAAGGCCGCGGAAAAAGCGCAGCTCCTTTCATTCACTTATTTATGCAGAACACGGGCATAACTGCTCCGGTAGCTCCCCGGGTTTTCCCGCAGGGACTTGGGCACCCCTTTTTGCTCCTGGTAACTCATGAGGCTCCACCCCCGGTATTCGGCGGCCCCCATCAAAAGCAAAACCGCGGTTCCATACACGATGAGGAACGTTTTCATCGGGACTCCTTCCCTTCGGGGTTTGTTTTTTCCTTTTCCTGTTCGGGGGCGGATTCGGGGATCCGCTTCCAAAGGGTTCCCGGATGATCGCTCTCTGCCCAGCGCTTCCCCTCAAACCGGGCTACTCGCCATATCAGCAAGATCGGCAGGAGGCAGAGAGCCCCCAGGGCCATGAAGAAAAAGGACCATTTGGGAACGTCCCGGTAAACCTCCACCTGGTAGTTGATCCGGGGAGCGGGAAAATCCGGCTCGATGCGGAGGTAATACTTGCCGGCGGGAATGGCCGGCAGGGTGGCTTCGTCGGAAAAGCCCCCCTCGCTCCAGGCGGTTCCGTCTTCGGTCCCGGAGTAGTAGCTGATTTCTCTCCCGAAATCGTAGGCCCGGCCGTCTTCGCTGATCAACGCCATATTCAAATAGACCCAGTAATTGCTCAGGGGAGCGGCGGCGCTCCTGACGACCACGTTCGACGGGCGCCCGGAGAGTTCGAAAACCTCGGTTACGAAGGCCTTTCCTTTATCCTTCTGCTCGAAGGTGAATCGGGTTTCAAAAACCCGCTTGTTCTGGGCCAAAAAGAAAAGGGTTAGATGGATGAAAAGGGCCGCCAGGAAAAAATACCCGATCAGTTTCCAGAGCGGGGCCGTTTTCCCCGCGTAGGGGGACGGCTGGTTGGGGGCCACTCCGATCCGCGCCGGCATGGGGGAAGTAAGCTGGAAAGCGCTCCGCAGGGACTCCGGTTCTAGGTACTCCCCGATGGACCAGTCGGTTTCCCTGGCGGTCTGCTCCTTGCTCAAAATCAAGGGGGGAGCGATGTAGTCACTGAACCGGCAGCTCTCCCCGGCCTGGACTTTCCAGTAAAACTCCCCCAGCACATACACCACCCGGGATTCCGCGGTCTGGAAATGGAGAAAGGTTTTATCCAGGTATTTTACTCCGTCTCCCTTCGTCCGGGGAAGTTGGTTGGTGCTCTTGAGGAAATTCCAGTGGCCGTTGTACTCGGAGAGCCAGCGGAACCCCTTGTAGGGGTTGAAGAGGAGATATTCGCTCCACTCGTAATCCACCCCCTCTACCGTCACCGCGCGGCGCAGATACCCGATGACTTCAAAGAGGTCTCCCCGGAGCTTGCCCCGGCTTCCCAGGGGGATGATCGGCTTGTATCGGACCCGGGACTGAAAGGTGGAAATGATGCGCAGGTTTTCGTCGGTCAGATCGATCACCGAGCCGCAGGCCTCGCAGGCTACCGATTCGGTCCGTTCCATTCCCCGCAGGGTAAGGGAATTGCCGCAGCCCGAGCATTTCAGGGTCTTCACCCGCAACGGGGCGGGAGTCGCCGCGGGTGCGGTCAGGGGGTTTTCGGGCTTCGGTTCTTGTCTACCATCCATCGAATTCCCTCAACCCGGAAAGATGCAGTTCTTCAAAATCCACGTACTCGCCCAGGTAAACCAGGGGGGGGTCCTCGCTGTAATCCAGGGTGGCGAACCGCTTCCCCGGGCCGGTCAGGTCGGCCACGGGAGCCTCGTACCCGGGCCCAAGCCGGAACGGAAGCTCCCCCTCCCCCCCGATGCAAAAGGCTCTCTCCATGTTGGTCACTTCATAGACTGCATCCTGGAGGGAAACGGACCGTCCCGGGTGCAACTCCTCGAATTTGGGAATCCCTTCCTTGATCTCCCCGAGGAAGGACACTGCATAGTTCCCTTCCGCTTCCCCCAGCCAGCCGCTGCGTTGGTCGTCGAAGAGAAGGTGCCACTCGTTCCACAATCCCTTTTCGAAGCGAAGCTGAATTCTCCCCACTACGGTAAAAGGCACCCCGCGGTACCTGCCTTCCGCCCGCAGTTGCAGGGGGGACCCGTCGGCCTGGAGCTGGGCCATCTTGCCGACATTTTCCAGGTCCAGGTCGTGGCGGACCAGGGTGGAGCTGCAGTATTCGCAAACCGCTAGGATGGAAGCCGCCGATTGAAAGACGACGGGCGCTCCGCAGGAGGGACAAGGAACCTCTTTTTTCATAAACAATAAATATCCTTAAGAACAGAGAAAGCAGAGAATTTTTGGACTTGAGTCTTACCACTTAAGGCCATTTCTTTTGAACTTGAAACTCGAAACCCACAGCCTGAAAGGCTTATTTTTCATAGACCCGCAGGAATTCCCGGGCTCGGACCTCTTTCGCGCCCAGGGTCCCGGATAAAACCGCTTCCCAATCGATCGCCGACCGCTCGGAGCAGGAAAACACGTTCAGGCAGGCCGAGTGGAACTCCGGAAAGGTATGGATAGCCAGGTGAGACTCCTGAAGAAGCCAGAATCCGGTCATCCCGCGGGTGCTCGGAAACTCGTGCCAGATGCACTCGCCCAGGGGTTTCAGGTTCATCCGGGTGATGATGTCCTGGAAAAGCTGGGTCAGGGTCTCCCGGCTCCGCAAAGTTTCCGCCGGACACCCATACATTTCCAGCAGCCATTCCACGCCTGCCAAGGGAATCTCCTAATCCAATGAGTCAGGACGAAATCTATTTCTACAACTCCAAAGCGGGTTGGATGGAGCGGATTTTAACAAAGGCGGGAGGGAGGGTCAAGAATTCTTTGCCCCCCGTTATGGGGCAACCTCCCCAGCCCGCAATGGATGGGGATAGTCCATCTGTTTGGCAATCTTCAACCTTGCCTCCGCACCCGCCAGTCTTTCGACCAAATACAAGCCCGCATCGATACCCGCGGCAACGCCCCCGGCGGTAACGATATTTTCTTCGTCGACGATGCGATGTTCCAGGACCGTTCGGCAGAATGGTTTCAGTTCCTGGAAGGCACCCCGGTGGGTGGTGGCCCGTTTATTACTTAGAAAACCGGCCGCTCCCAAAAGAAGGGCGCCGGTGCAGACCGAGACCTTCAATTTGCACGGCTCAGCGGTCCTGATCCAATCGACAAAATTTTGATCCCGCATCAAGGCCCGGGTGCCAAAGCCTCCAGGCATCACCAAGATATCATAGGACCGGAGGGGTTGCTGGATGGCCGTCGGGACCAGGCCAAGACCGCGATCATCCTTCACAATTTCCGTATGGGCGCAAATATCCCATTCCAGGTCCGGCATGAAGCCCATGGTCTTCAGCCGAGTGAGAGGGTCATAAATGCCCACGAAATCCAGGGTGGTTAAACCATTGAATATGACAAAAGCGATTTTCATGGCGGTTCCTCAGAATTTGGATGATCGTATTTTTCTCCCTACCCTATGCTCTATGCGCATTTTTTTCAGTCGCTCTCTTTGGGCGGAGGGATCGTTCCCACCAGTTCCCGGCAGATTTCATCCATGGCCCGCATCATGTTGATCGGCCGCATGGAAAAGCCCACCTGGAAGAGCCCGACCGCCAGTGCAATGGGGTCATAGACAACCCGGACCGTATGGTCCCTGCGGGCATCGTAGACCCTCCACAGGACCTCTTCGGTTCTCGTGTCAATCATCTCCAGGGACAAACCCACGGCCAGTTGAGAATACAAAAAAACGTAATAATAGTCAAAATGGGTGACTTCGCCGAAGAGGATGGCATCGGCCCCCAGGAGTCCTCCCAAGCTTTTCGGGGAAAGGGTCTTCATCTTTTCCCAGGTATCCAGCCCTTCCCTTTTCAGGGCCCGGTCGATCCGGGAAATCTTGACATGATCGAATTCCAACTGGGCGAACTGCCCGAAGAAGGCCCGGCGCATCCTTTCTCCGAGCGAATCCGGCTGAGTCGGGTCCTTCCGGCTGAGATAATTGAACAGCTCTTCGCTTCCTTCAACCCTTCCCTCCCCGATCTGGCTTCGGAAGGGAAGAACCGCGACGGTCTTCGGGGGATTCTCCAGCAGGGTTTTCGAAACAAAAATCTTCCCCTGGGGGTCCAGCTCATAGACTCGGTCCACGATATTCTTGGTCCGCACCGGCGTGCAACTCCAAAGAAACCCTATGAGGATCAGGAGGAGGAACGTTCGGGTAGATTTCCCATGGGAAGCAGGGATTGCCACGAGATCAAATATACCACGACAGGTGCGAAAATGGACCGGCTTTTGGGGGTTAGAAATCTTGAAGATTCGAAGCTAGCCCTTTCCCAGCTTCTCTGAACTCTTGCCTATGGTTCTTAGGCTCAATAAATAAACCGTAACGCCAGACGCAATGGCCAGAAGGAAAACCTGCAGAGCCTTGTTGGCAAGAAGGAAAAGGACCGAGTACGTCATGGTGGCCCACAAAAGAATCAGGGCGATCACTTTGGCTCGCAGGGGGATGGCCCGGTGTTCCCGATAGTTGCGGAGGTAGGACCCAAACCAGCGGTTCTGGATGAGCCATTCGTACAGGCGATCCGAACTGCGGATGAAGCAGGCTGCCGCCAGAAGGAGAAAAGGGGTTGTAGGCAGAAGAGGAAGGAAGATCCCCGCGGTCCCGAGGCCCACGGAAATGATCCCAATCGTCATCAGCAGCCATCTGCGCACGGGTGCTCGATCCCTTTTTAAGAGCCCGTAGGGGCGATTCATGAATCGCCCCTACGCGCCTACCCCCCGACCAGGGGGGCGATGAGGGTAAGCCGGTCTTGATCCTTTAAGATCGATTCTTTGGTGCCGTGGGTGTCGTTGATGAGAACGAGGCCGACCTCCCAGTCCCGGAGCCCCAGCTTCTCAATCGTGCGGGATACGGTAAACCCTTCCGGGACCTCAAGGGAAAAAACCTTCGGTCCTTCCTCAAGGCTTTTCAGTGTACCGACAGTTTTGACTCGAATTCGCATGGACAAAACGGCCGAAAGGCTGCAGCGGCATGAGGCCCCGTGCCTTTTCACGAACGACTCTTTTTTACCATTGCAAATTTAACCGATTCAATCCTGATAGTCAACCACTTGCATGAGACTCCTGACAAGAGAACCTTTTCTTTTGGTCATCTTCCCCAAAATCCGTGATTTTTTCTTGCTTGAAGATTTCCTGAAAGATTCCCTGGAGGGATCGATGGCCAATTTGCAGATCAAAGGAATCGACGAAAGCCTATATTCCCAGATCAAGAAGCTGGCTTCCGCTGAAAATCGATCCGGGAGTCAGCAGATTATTTTTCTCGCCGGGTAATATCTAGTTAAGCGCAAGGGCTTTCAAGCTTCCCAATCTCCTGCCCAGGTGCTCTTGGAGCTTTCGGGTTCATGGGTGGATGAACGGACTCCAGAAAAAATTATTGGGTCTTCTCCCAATCGAGTGGGTA
>JACAEW010000161.1 GCA_013388675.1 Syntrophaceae bacterium
CTGCAGGATTTCACCGCTGGTGACCTTTGGCCCCCCTTTAGCAAAGGGGGGCGGGGGGGATTTCTGAGCCAGGCTCTCCAAGAAAATCCCCCCATTCCCCCCTTTTTCAAGGGGGGTATTTTTGAATCATTTAGGTTTACTAATCAGGCCATAGTTGTATAGCCACCAAAGACGAAATCCCTCCTCCCCTCCCTTTACCAAAGGGAGTCCCGCGTTTCGCGGGATTTGAAAAAGAGGGGTCAGGGGAGATTTTAGAAAAGCATGTCCTGTCAATTATGGACTCCTTAGTGAAACCCTTATGTTTTGCCAACCGCTAACCCCTGACCGCTGATCGCTCCTTCAGTTCCACCTCCACTCGAAGCCCGATCGCCCTTCGCAGGGCCAGGTGCAGGGCGTCCCGGAAGGCCTCCTTTTTCTCCAATCCAGCCCCCATGATTTCCGCCGAAGCTTCAATCCCGAGTTTTAACTGATCGTTCATCCCCTTCTTTTTAGACACCGAGATCGTGTACCCCGGGCCGATCGCCTGGAATGAAGCAAGGACCTCCTTGATCTTCTCGGGGAAGACATTGATCCCCCGGACGGTGATCATCCGGTCCGACCTTTTTAACACTCGGTCCATCCGGGCCAGGGTCCGGCCGCAAGGGCAGGGCTCCAAATGGAGGGTCGTAATATCGCTCGTCCGGTAGCGAAGGAGGGGGTATGCGTCAATGGTCAGAGTGGTGAGCACCAGTTCCCCCTCCTCGCTTGGTTCCAGGAGCTTACCGGAGGCCGGGTCGATGATTTCGGCTAAAAAATGATCCTCGCAGATATGCAACCCCGCCTGGGCGGGGCATTCCCCCGCCACGCCCGGTTCCACCAGCTCCGTGACCCCGTAAATATCGTAGGCTTTGATTCCCCAGTTCTCCTCGATGAACCGGTGGACCTCCGGCGGCCAGGGCTCTGCCCCGAAGAGGCCGATTTTGAGGGACAGGGTTCGCGGATCAATTCCTTTCTTCTGCATCACCTCCAGGATGTGGAGGGCAAAGGAAGGAGTGGAGGCCAGAACCGTACTCCGGAAATCCTTCATGATCCGGAGCTGGACCTCGGCCGGGGCAATGGAGGCGGGGACGACCGCCGCTCCGATCAGTTCCGCACTCTGGTTGAAACGGATCGCCCCCAGGAAGAGGCCGTAGTTGAAGGCCACCTGGAGGATGTCGTGCTCAGTGATTCCGATCCCGGCCATGATCCGGGCCACCAGTTCGCGCCAGATTTTCAGGTCCTTGCGGGTGTAACCGATGACTATGGGATTGCCGTAAAGGCCCAGGGGAAACTGCAGTCGGACCACGTCCCGCAGGGGAACGGCAAACATGCCGTAAGGATAGTTGTCCATCAGGTCCTTCCGGGTGGTGAAGGGAACCCTCTTCAGGTCCTCCAGGGTTTTGATGTCATCCGGGCTCAGTCCGGCCTCGTCGAATTTCCGGCGGTAAAAATCCACGTTCGAGTAGGCCTGGTTGATCACGATTTGGAGCCTTTCATTCTGCAGCTCCAGGAGCGCTTTTCGCTCCATGGTCTCAACCGCCGGATTGAATATGGGCATCTTCTCCTCCCTCTACCTTTCCCACTTCCCGCGGTAATCCTTGCCGAGAAAGGCGCGTTTGACTTCTTCGTTGTTCAAGAGGTCTTCCCCGGTTCCGGTCAAAACGATTCTCCCCGTATCCAATACATAGGCCCGGGTAGAGACCCGCAGGGCCTCCTTGGCATTCTGCTCGACGAGAAGGATGGTGGTTCCCTGTTTATTGAGCGACAGGATAATCCGAAAAATCTCTGCCACAATGGTCGGGGCCAATCCCAGGGAGGGCTCGTCGGGCATGATCATTTTGGGCCGGGCCATGAGCGCCTTTCCCAGGGCCAGCATCTGGCGTTCCCCCCCCGATAAGGTCCCGGCCGGTTGGTTCTTCCGCTCTCGGAGAATGGGAAAAAAGCCAAAGACCCGTTCCAATTCTTCCTGCAGCACCGCTCGTCCAAGTCGCCTGAGGTAAGCCCCTAATTCTAGATTCTCCAGGACCGAAAGCGGGGTGAAAACCTTTTCCGCCTCCGGAACTTGGACAATTCCCTGGGCCACGAGCCTCTCCGCCCTCCACCCCTTCGTTTCGTCGTCGTTAAAAATCCGGCTGCCTTCCCAGGAGGGATGTACCCCGGATATCACGTTCAGCAGGGTGGTCTTCCCGGCTCCATTGGCCCCGATGAGAGAGACGATCTCTCCGGCCTCCACATGCAGGGTCACCCGCCTTAGAACCTGAATCTTTCCGAAGAAGGCATCGATGTTTTTCAATTTCAACATAAAAAAATTCACCCCCTCCCATCCCTCCCTCCTGGAGGGGAGGGTTAGGGTGGGGGGATGTTTGGCTATTATTTTCCCAGGTACGCCTCGATCACCCGCGCATCCCTCTGAATCTCCTCCGGCTTCCCTTCGCCGATCTTCGTCCCGTGATGGAGAACGATCAGGTGGTCGGAGACCCCCATGACCAGATGCATGTTGTGTTCCACTAAAACGATCGTTTGGCCCCTGGCTTTTAGCTTCAGAATCAGGTCCCCCATAGCCTCCGTTTCCCGGATATTTAGCCCGGCCACCGGCTCATCCAGGAGGAGAAGCTCCGGGTCGCCGGCCATGGCCCGGGCAATTTCCAACCGGCGCTGCTCCGCGATGGAAATCTGGCTGGCCGGCTGTAAGGATCTGGACAGAAGACCCAGAAAATCCAGGAGGGACTTGGCCTTTTCTCTCGTCTCCCTCTCTTCCTTCCTTTCCCCTGGAAGGTGAAGCACGCCCCCCCAGAACCCCGATAGAGTCTTGGGATGCATCCCCACCATTACATTTTCCAAAACCGTCAGGTCCTGGAAAAGCTGCGACTGCTGAAAAGTCCGGTGAACCCCCAGAGCGGCGATCTGATGGGTTTTGAGCCTGGTAATCGCCCTTCCCCGAAAAAGGATGTCCCCGGAATTCAGGGAGTAGACTCCGGTTATAGCGTTCAAAAGGGTCGTCTTCCCCGCGCCGTTGGGTCCGATGATCGAAACAATCCGGCCCGGATCGACGGAAAAGGAAAGCTCGTTCAGCGCCTCCAGGCCGCCGAAGCGAAGGGTAATATTCCTGGCTTCTAATATCTTTTCTGCCATTCCCCGATCCCTGAACCACTCTTGGAAGTGCCCGGGAAACCTAAATCCCCATTCCGCGGACAACGGGATGGGTTCCCGGGATGGCCTGCTTCACGTTCCCGCTCCTGATTTTGCACCCCCGGCAGGGAAAACTTTTTCCCGTCTTTGAAGGAGCCCGGCAATCCCCATCACCAGGCCATGGGGAAAGAACACCAGAACCCCCATGAGGATAAGCCCATAAACGAGAACATTGTATTCCTTCACCGCATGCAGGGCCTCCGGCAAAAGGGTCAGTAAAAGAGCCCCCAAAACGGATCCCCAAAGGGAGCCCATCCCGCCCACCAGAACCATGGTGACCACTTGGAGGGAATAAAAAAAGCTAAAGGTCCCAGGGCTGATGAAGGTAATGTAGTGGGCATAAAGGCTTCCCGCCAGTGAAGCCAGGACCGCGCTCAAAACGAATATTTTCACTTTATAGGTCTCGGTATCGATCCCCGCGCATCGGGCGGCAATTTCATTCTGTCGCAATGCCGCCATGGCCCGGCCCACCCGGGAGTGAATCAGGTTCAGGGAAAGCAAAAGAGTCCCGAGGGAGACTCCCCATAGCAAGTAGTAATACTTTCGGTCCGAATCGAATACCCACCCGTCCAACTCCAGGCGCGGAATCCCGGCAAACCCCGAGGGTCCCCCGGTCACCGGCTCAAGCTGGAGCAGGATGATATAAACGATCACATTGAAACCCAGGGTGGCCATGACCAGGTAGTGCCCCTCCAGCTTGAGCGTGGGAATACCGATCGCGAAGGCCACTGCGGCCGTCAAGGCCATGGCCAGGAAAAGGGTGGGCCAGATGGGGAATCCGTAAGTCGTCGTGAGAATTCCCGAAAGATAAGCGCCCAGTCCGAAGAACGCGGCGTGCCCCAGGGAAATCTGCCCGGCGAAGCCCATGAGCAGGTTGAGCCCGATGACCACCAGGATGTTCAGGGCGGATATATTCAGCACCATCAGGTGATAGTTGTTCCGCAGGAATAAAGGCAGGGAAAAGACCATCAAGGCAAATAGAAGGAGGCATATTTTATTCTGTCTTCCCATCTCCCCGCCTCACACCCGTTTAAAACTTCCCTTTCCCAGGATCCCCGTCGGTTTGAAAAACAAAACGACCAAAAGAATCAGGAAGGCTAAGGCATCCTTGTATTCCGAAGAGACAAGGCCGGCGCCCAGGGACTCCAGCACCCCGAGGAGAAGGCCCCCGAGGACCGCCCCGGGCATGGACCCGTAACCCCCCAGGATTGCCGCCGAGAAGCCCTTCAACCCCATCATTACCCCCACATCGTAGGAAGTCGTGGTGATGGGCGTCAGGATGATACCGGCCACCGCTCCCAGCGCCCCGCTGAGGGTAAAGGAAAAAAGGATCATTCGATTCACTGGAATCCCGCTTAGAAGCGCTGTTTTCCGGCTGGCGGCCACCGCTCGCATGGCCTTCCCGGTCATGGTTTCCCGGAAAAAGTAGCCGAGGGCCAGGACCACGAGGAGCGTGATTCCGAAGACCCAGATGCTCTGGGGCATGATGGCCGCCCCCAGAAAGATCAGGGGATTTTCTCCGGAAAAGGGGGGAAGGGACATGGGATTTTTTCCCCAGACCATCATGGAAAGGCCCTTGATCGAGATGGAAGCGCCCACCGTGATCATGACCAGGATCAGAATCTCCTTGGACCGGGCCCGGTTGATCGGCCCCCGCTCCAGCAAAAAGCCGACGGCCGACACGCAAAAAAGGGTCAGAAGGAAGGCCAGAAGCATGGGGAGCCGGAGGAAGCTGTAGAAGGTGATCATGAACATCCCCCCCAGCATGACGAACTCTCCCTGGGCAAAATTGACGATGCCCGTGGCGTTGTGGATCAGGGAGAAACCGATGGCCACCAGCGCGTAAGTGCTGCCGGTGGTCAGGCCGGAAAGGATGAATTGAAAAATCTGCAGCCCAAGACTCACGGCTTCCCCTTCTGACTCGCGGAATAACCAAGGCTTAAAGCCCGGAGATTGGCGTCCTTGAAACGGGCCGGGGAAATCTTTCCCGCCGTTTCTTCCACCTGGGCGTAGGTGCAGAAAAGCCGGTTATGGCCGAGGGCAAAGCCCAAAAGAACCAGGTTGGACATGAGGGGAGACCCCATCTTCGCCGCCAGGTCGGTAGCGTCGATGTGGGGGTAAGAAACGGGGGATGCTGTGTTTACAAAAGATATTCCCTTAGGGGAAAGGAGGTTGGCAAAGGTGTCATAGGAACCCGGGTCCAAAACCAGCATCACATCGGCCTGGCCGCTCCCGATTAAAGGCCCGCGATAAGCCCCGACCTTCAGGGTGGAGATCACCGACCCTCCCCGCATGGCCATCCCGTGGGTCTCCGAGGCAATTACCTCCAGCCCCATCCCCAGGGCGC